>SHZH01000016.1 GCA_009692385.1 Gammaproteobacteria bacterium
GAGCTGCGAAACGTGTGATCGGAAATGAGGAAAGATCAGATTGTGCTACACCAGGTAGCGTCTTAATTTTGTCTCGTAGAGTAGCAAGAGGATTCGACAGATTTTCCTCCTTCACACTAATTAAGGGCTGTTTTTCAGTATCTGTCGTGTCTCCATGATTACAGCGAGGTCGCCGCACCACAGCACACAAGAAATTCTTTACATCTGCTTTCCTGATGGTTTTCATCTGTGCAATCAAACCAAAAATAGCACTTTGAACTGGTACAATACTCATAAAAAGCACCGGATGATTATCGCTCAAATCATTAAAATAATCGGTTACAGATGAGAGTAATATATTCATCTGCGGATTCATCAAAGGTAGCATAATCGATCCTATACCGAGACTATCAAAGGTTTTTTTTAATCCGACTGGTAAATAACCGGCTGTATTCAGCTCAAATATACTCACCATGACATGATCGTAAATATAGTGAATCACGGCAGCCGCAATATAGAATTTTTTTTGACCCTCTGATTTTCCAGCAAATAATTTTTCTTCACTTTCCCTAAATTTAGGATGTGATTTTTGAAATAAATCATATGCATCTCTAATGATCGTACGAAAACTTTCGTTTTCTAATGATTCTTGGCCGATAGGAGTTTGGTCAGTACGAGGAGGGGTATTCGAAAAATTATTGAAAAATAGCTGCGCTACTCTAAGCCGAATGAGGGCCTCTTTTTGTTGAGAAAACTCTAAATGAGAAAAATCACCGGAGCTTGTTTTAAGCTGATATTGAATATATTGTAATAATAAATCAGGGTTTAAACTTAATAAATTGGATACAAATTGACTAAACTCATTGTTGCTATCATATTGCGCAGCGGAATCTAAAAAATGAGGCGTTTGGTACATATTTTTTTTCTTTTATTATGGGTAGTTTTAAATATTTAGTAACCCAGAGTATATCATACGAAAGCTTGTTGTCTACCTGAATTCAACTCATAAAGTGCAACTTTATAACTTCGATATTGGATTGAGTTAACTGATACAGTGTAAGCTCATTCGAATTTCGAGAAACAAAGGATGCTTGTGAACTATAGTCAGTGTACACAAATCGACGATTTCGAGAGAAATTAAGCGTAATAGTGGTGAACGAGGATATCGACCCAAGCACGCGGACGTTGTATCTGAAATTATTGTTGAACTGCTGCGTCCTATGAAGCATATAAGCCATACCACTACGCTAGACAATGGAAAAGAATTTTCTGGACATAAACAAATTGCAAAATTTACGGATCTCACAAAAGAAATGGATCCTAGCATGACGTATATCCGCGGTGAGGCACTCGATTTTTCGTTAAATCCACTCTCACTACTGACGGGATATAATCCCCTGAAGTTAACGTGGGGAAACACGAAGCAGACCTACCAAACCACGTGCGAAATTAACAGCGATTTTACCGGTCAAACCGGCATTGTCAATTGCGCTATACCCCAAACATTGCCACCGATGTTACCTAAAAAATAGCCGACGGCTATTGGTCGGCTAAAGCGGGAAAAATTGCTACGAGATATTTTGGACTCAAGCGAGCTGCCTTTCAGCTAATTAAAGAGCTGATTTATTGCTTTGATCTGCTCATCAGGAGTTTCAATTCCATTAAAAAAACGGCAAAAATCGGTTGTGTTTTCGTGTTCTTGCAAATACCAGCCAATATGTTTTCGCGCAATTCGAACTCCCATAAAGTTGCCATACAGTGAATATAAATTTTCCAAATGTTCGCACATAATGCTTTTAACTTCACTATGGCTTGGTATTGCTAAATGCTCGCCAGTCGTCAAAAAATGATTTATTTCACGGAAGATCCACGGGTTACCTTGGGCAGCACGTCCCAACATGATGGCATCCGCTTGAGTGTAGTCTAAAACCTGCTTCGCTTTTTCGGCCGTGCTAATATCGCCATTCGCAATCACGGGGATCTTAACGGTTGCCTTGATCGCTTTGATGGTGTCATATTCGGCTTCACCGGTAAAGCGCTCGGCGCGAGTACGACCATGGACGGCGAGGGCGGCAACACCGGATTGTTCGGCAATTTGCGCAATGCGGATGCCATTACGGTTTTCTGGATCCCAGCCAGTACGAATTTTTAACGTTACCGGAACATTGACTGCATTCACTACCGCTTCTAAGATCTTTCTTACTAACGGTTCATTTTTTAAGAGCGCGGAGCCAGCGTCTAATTTACACACTTTCTTAGCAGGGCAACCCATATTGATATCAATAATTTGAGCACCTTGGCTGACGTTATATTTAGCGGCTTCTGCCATCATTAAGGGATCACCGCCCGCAATTTGTACGGCGCGTGGTGTGGCTTCATTATTATGCGTTGCACGCCAAACGGACTTTTGCGTATCACGGAATTCAGGATCAGAGTGCATCATTTCCGAAACGACCATGCCCGCACCTAATTGCATACAAAGTTGCCTGAATGGCCAGTCGGTCACACCGGCCATGGGAGCTAAGATGAGATTGTTGGGTAGTTCATAAGAGCCAATTTTCATAGATGAATTGTAGAGGATCAATAAAGTTATCGCAACGCTAATTCAGTGGCGTATAACGCATAAACACCAGACCGATGATTTCGATCTCGGGTGTTACCGCAATTGAAGCATACGTCGTATTTAAAGGCGCAACAAAATACTATTTTTTGGAATTTCACCGCGTTTTTTTAGATATTTTCGACCGATAGTAAAGGTGAGCAAGCTGATTAACAAACCAAACATCGCTACCAAAAAGCCCGAATTCCAACCAAATTTATCGGTTAACGGCCCCAAAAACAAAGGTGGGATCAGCGAGCCGATATTGATACCGAGATAAAAAATGGTGAAGCCACTTTCGCGTTTTGGATCATTTTTTGCATAGAGTGTACCGACAATGCTTGAAATATTGGGTTTAAATAAACCTTGGCCAAGAATTAATAAGCTTAAGCCCGCATAGAATAATATCTCATGAGGCATCGCTAAGCTCAAATAACCGAGCGTCAAAATAGAACCCCCGATCAGGATACTGCGTTGAAAGCCAAATACCTTATCAGCTAACATCCCGCCAGGTACGAGCGTAAGTATAAAAATGCGTTAAATGCTGCACTAAAAATATACGCTTTATGATCTGAAAATCCTAAGGCGTGAGTGACATACAGAATTAAAATAGTCTGAATGGTGTAAAAACCAAAGCGTTCCCAGAGTTCAGTAAAGAATAATAAGTATAAAAGCTTGGATTGTTTAAGCAGCATTTTTAATCCTTAAAAGTTAAATCAAGCTGCCATTGTAAAGCTGTTCAGCAAAAAAACAGCCCTTATGTGCTTTTTTAACTAAAGCGGAGAGATGATCCTAAATTCATGGTATGATTTTTGCTATGAAATTGCGAATTGTAACCTTTAATATTCATAAAGGCGTGAGTGCCAACTCGCGTAAACACATTCTACCTGAAATAAAGTCCTTATTACATAGTATCAATCCTGACATTGTCTTTTTACAAGAGGTGCAGGGTGAGCATCGTAAGCACAGTGAAAAATTTGCTGACTGGCCTGAAAATTCGCAATTAGAGTTTTTAGCTAACGAATTGTGGCCACATCATTTTTATGCCCAATGCCGCACCCATAAAAATGGGGATCATGGAAATGCTCTGTTAAGTAAATATCCTCTTAATGAAGTCATGAATTTAGATATAAGCTCAAGCCGCTTTTCATCACGGGGCTTACTATATGCGCAGGTGCAAGCAGAGACCGAGGGTCGTCCGTTACACTTAATTTGTACTCATTTTGGTTTATTACGCAAAGAGCGTGCCAAACAATTTAGCTCATTAAATGAGTTTATTGCTGGTAAAATTCCTGAGGAGGAGGCATTAATTATTGCGGGCGACTTTAATGATTGGCGTTTGGGGGCTCTTGAATTGTTAGAGAGATCGCTCAATCTTAAAGAAGTATTTCATGAGCAAGAAGGTGTGTATGCCAAAACGTTTCCTGCTCAATTACCTCTATTATCGGTTGACCGCATTTATTATCGTGGTATACACCCTACGGATCAGGCGGTGATCCCGACCATTGGGTTATCCGATCATTTACCCTTAATGGCTGAGTTTGAAGTTAAATAAAAGTCTAGGGTCCCGGTAGTTCAGCTGAATAGAACAGCCCCCTCCTAAGGGGCAGGCCGCAGGTTTGAATCCTGCCCGGGACGCTTTTTAGAGATATTGTAAAATGAAAAAAATTATTATTTTTATTTTATTACTAACGATGGGCGAAGCCTTTGCTGATAGTAATGCCATATTTATTATGTACCATCGGGTGGGGGATGCACGTTATCCAACGACCAATGTCACGGTTGAGCAATTTACGGAAGAAATGCAATATCTGCATGATCAGCATTATAACGTGTTGCCGATGGCGGATATCATTACTAAGCTTAAACACAACGAAACATTACCTGATAAAACAGTCGGCATCTCATTCGATGATGCATTTGATACGATTTACACCACAGCTTGGCCGATCTTAAAAAAATATCATTTTCCGTTTACCTTATTTGTGGCAACTGAACCCTTAGATAAAAACTTTAAAGGCATGATGACCTGGGCGCAGGTTAAAGCATTAGCTGAGCAGGGTGTGACGATTGGCGATCACAGTGTGACCCATGGGCATTTGGCAACAGCGAATGTTGCTACATTAGAAAAAGAGATCATGAGCGCAAAAGAACGTATTTATCAAGAAACCGGCCAGCAAGCCGTTTTGTTTGCCTATCCCTTTGGTGAATATAGTCTTAATTTTCCTAAGCTGTTAGCTAAGTTAGGATTCTTGGCGGCCTTTACCCAAATCACCGGGGCGGTGAATGCGCAGAGCGATTTCTATCTTTTACCTCGTATCCCCTTGAATCAGCACTATGCTGATTTAAGCCGATTTAAACAGTTATTGCAGATCCGTGCATTAAGGGTTAGCGACTTAACACCCGCTGAGCCGGTATTGCAACAGAATCCGCCAATAATTAGTTTTAAGATCAGTGATCCTACTATCACTGCGCAAGGGGTAAACTGTTATGATGCCAGTGGGGCAGCTTTGCAGCTTGATAAGACTCATGTGCCATACTTAACAATACATTTTAAGAAAGCCTTGCCGAGTGGGCGAACCCGGATCAATTGCACGGCGGTTGACAAGAAGGGCAATTGGTATTGGCTAGGGTTACTATATATTGCGTGAGGGGATCTGTGTTACCGTATCGCAGGAGATACCGCACAAAGTTGTACACAGTGTCAATAATAGATAGAAATCTTATAGTAAGCGGAAATATCGGGTCTAAGACATTTTAATTTTTATATAGCACTATGATTTTAAAGCACTAAATATATTTAAAAATACTTAATATTGGATCTGGCTTTCTGACCCAAGTGAATTAAATGAATTTGTTCCACAGAGTTATCCACAGGAATATTCGCAATGTATGTGATTTTTGGCAATTATGGTAATGAGACAGTAGCCTTGATGCAATGGGTTCATGAGCAGCAATTATCGCCTGTTACTGTCGTGCATATTGAAACAGGCTGGGCAGCAGCAGGTTGGGAAGCTCGGGTTGCGCAGGGGCAAGCCTATGCCGAGCAATGCGGTTTTTCGGCAGTGAGCTTAGCGGCAAAGAAAAATTTTATGCAGATAATGAAGCAGCAAAACAATTTTCCAACCACCAAGTTTCAATGGTGCGCTGGCTTTTTAAAAGGTTTAGCCTTTTTAGATTGGCTTGATAAGGTTGATCCTGCTGCAACTGCAACCATTTTAATCGCCCAGCGGCGTGCGTTATCCCGAGCTCAAGCGAATATGCCTGAGTTTGTGGCGGAGAGTGGCCACTATGGTGATCGTAACGTATGGTATCCCTTATTTGATACTTCGCACCAGACGCGTGATCAGTTATTAGAACGTGCTGGTTTTCCCTTATTACCGCACCGTAGTTTAGAGTGCGATCCCTGTGTGAATAATACCGCGACAGATTTTATGCGCTTACAAAATATTGATATCGAAAAAACTGCAACGCTTGAACACGTATTAGAAAAGTTTATGTTTGCTCCCTCTAGTTATGGCGACAGCCAAGGGATCCAGCAGGTGGTTGCGTGGATTAAAAAAACTGATACAGTGAAGACAAGCGGCACTAAGCAATTCGATATGGGGCAATTCGATATGGGTTGTGGTGCGCCATTTGGCTGTGGTTTGTAATGTTGTATAAGTATTTGGGTAGGTCGGCTTACGCGAAGCAAGCCGACAATCAACTGCAGGATGCCTGCTTGCTACGCGTAAGCAGGCCTACATATAAATTGTGAGGATCTTTTATGACATTCGTAGTAACTGATAACTGTATTAAATGTAAATATACGGATTGCGTTGAAGTATGTCCGGTCGATTGTTTTCGTCAGGGACCCAATATGCTGGTGATCGATCCAGATGAATGTATTGACTGTGGGCTGTGCGAACCAGAATGTCCCATTAATGCGATCGTGCCAGAAGATGATATTCCCGAAGATAAAAAAGAATTGATCGCCTTAAATGCAGAGCTCTCAAAAGTGTGGCCTGGTATTACCAATAGCCATGCGCCATTACCCGATGCGGATGACTGGAAAGATAAACCGGATAAATTGCAGTACTTAGAAAGGTAAAAAGGGCCGGAGACGTCCAGTCTCAGACCCTTTTTGTGTGGTTTGCTTAGCTCTCAGGAGAAAACTGTTAAATCTTTAACGCCATTTCTTCAATAGCGCTATTTACTTGGTAGCCATTTGAACCTGCAATGCGGTTGATGGCGACGACTTTAACCATGGCTTGGAGGCCTAGGCTTTTGCCCGCAGCGACATCCAGCTTAACCTCCAGTAACATTCCGAGACGCAGTGAAGTGTTGGTTTCAAACATCAAGCTACTTCGACTCATGGAGTTACTGTTACCCCGAAAAATCCAGCCATCATCACCTATAACAGTACACATTAATCCAGTAGTGAGGGGTAATTGGCGATCATTATTACAATGGTTAGAAACTTGCATCCTTGCTGTCCTTTTATTAAGTTAATCCGTTAGTGAAGCTAAGGATAGCAGAGCTTTTGCGATCTGGCTATATGGCTAATAAATATGGCTAATAAATATGGTTAATCAATGTAGTGTTGGGTAAGCACACCTTGCACTATTTCAAACACGCTACAAGTACATCCATGTAAGCTCTCTTCGGCATCCATGCCTTCGAACGGTTTGAAATAGTGCAAGGTGTGCTTGCTTTGCCAGCCTAATAGGGTCAGCAGGTGCGCGAGGATATTTGTGTTGTTAAGTTGTTGTAAATCATAACGATATATCGCCATACTTATGTTTTTACTTAGAATGTTAAGCGGCTTTTTCGAACATTTGAGCGCGTTCATCCGCTCGTAAAGTCAACACTTCATAGCCCTCTTCAGTCACTAAGATCGTATGTTCCCACTGGGCTGATAAACTATGGTCTTTAGTAACGACGGTCCATTTGTCAGGAAGAAGCTTGATCTGCCGTTTGCCGGCATTGATCATTGGTTCAATGGTAAAAGTCATACCGGGTTCGAGGATCAATCCCGTTCCTGGTTCGCCATAGTGAAGAACTTGGATCTCGGGTTCGTGAATGACTTTGCCGACACCGTGACCACAGTATTCACGTACCACTGAAAAGTTATGAAATTCAGCATAACGCTGAATAGCGGCGCCTAGATCGCCTAAACGTGCGCCTGGCTTAACTAAATGAATACCACGCCACATTGCATCATACGTGACTTCAACTAAGCGTTTCGCTTTAATCGATGCATCGCCGATCAAGAACATTTTGCTCGAATCACCGTGAAAACCATCTTTCTTGACTAAGATGTCGATATTGATAATGTCACCGTCTTTAAGCATCTTATCACTCGGAATGCCATGGCAAACGACATGGTTAACGGAGGTGCACATCGATTTAGGAAAGCCGTGGTAGCCTAATGAAGCCGGGTAGGCATTTTGTATAGTGACGATATAGTCATGCACAAGGGTATTTAATTCATCGGTGGTAACACCGGGTTTAACATACTCGCCAATCATATCGAGTGCGTCGGCCACCATTCGACAGGCAATGCGCATTTTGGCTATTTCTTCAGGAGACTTGATATGGATTGACATAGGACTACATTAAATAAGTTGTTGTTAAGCGTGTGATATGGTATAAATTACGCCGCTATAAAGCAAGTGATCTTTTTATTCGTTTTACAGCAAAAAAATACACACGCTTATTGTTAATACATTAGTCAGGGTCTTGGTGAGTAGTTTAGGCTTTCTTATCGAGTTGACTTGTAAAATAAGCGGAGGCACAACCCAATCGGAGTACATTAAAAATGTCTAGCAACGTTACTATGCGCCAAATGCTTGAAGCAGGCGTACATTTCGGCCACCAAACGCGCTCGTGGAACCCTAAAATGGGCTCTTATATCTTCGGCGCACGCAACAGCATCCATATCATTAACCTTGAAGAAACCTTGCCGCGCTTTAAAGACGCACTGAACTTCGTGAGTGGTATTGCTGCAAAGAAAGGTAAAGTATTATTTGTCGGTACCAAATGGGCCGCACAAGATATCATCAAAGAACAAGCGCTCCGCTGCGGCATGCCGTATGTGAACCATCGCTGGCTAGGTGGTATGTTAACTAACTACAAGACAATTCGTAAATCGATTAAACGTCTTAAAGAATTAGAAGCGATGATTGAAACCAACACCGTTCAAGCCTTGACTAAAAAAGAAGGCTTAATGATGATGCGTGAATGTGAAAAATTAGAACGTAGTATTGGTGGAATTAAAGCTATGGGTGGTTTGCCTGATGCTTTATTCGTCGTCGACGTGGGCTATGAGGAAATCGCGATCCTCGAAGCGAAAAAATTAAGTATTCCGGTTATTGGTATTGTCGATACTAATAATAGTCCTGACAATATTGACTATATTGTTCCCGGTAATGATGATGCGATCCGTGCTGTCACCTTATATGTTACTGCTATAGCGGACATGATTTTAGAAACGCGAGCCACCTTAAATATGGGTAGCGATAGCGCTGAAACTGATGAAGATAAAGCGGCAAAGAAAGCGGCTAAAAAAGTAATCATTAAGAAAAGCACAAAACATGATCTTGAGAAAGCAGGAGAAGAGGTTGTTGAAGACGTAGTGAGTGTTGAAGAAGCAAGCGCACCTGCAAAGAAAAAAACACCCGCGAAAAAAGCTAAAGCAGCAGAATAAAATCAAAAGGGGCATCTGCCCCTTTTCAGTAATAATAAAAGGAAAATATGAATATAGATGCAAGTACAGTTAAAGAATTACGTGAACGCACCGGTGCTGGCATGATGGAATGCAAGAAAGCGCTTGTACAAACCAAGGGTGACATGGATGCTGCGATTGATTACTTACGCAAAACGGGTATGGCGAAAGCTGAGAAAAAAGCGGATCGCGTTGCGGCCGAGGGTATTGTAGTGGCAAAAATTGCGGTCGATGCACATAGCGCTGCTTTAATCGAAGTCAATAGCGAAACGGACTTTGTTTCCCGTGATGCTAATTTCAAAGAATATGCTGAAAAAGTAGTTAATAGTGCATTAATGAACGCGACAACTGATGTTGCCACTCTCATGCAAACTAAAGTTGATGGACAAACCTTAGAAGAAGTGCAAAAACAATTAGTGGCAAAGTTGGGTGAAAAAATCGCCGTGCGGCGCGTTGCTTTTATTACCACTAAAAATCATCTCGGTAGCTACATTCACGGCGGTCGTATCGGTGCGATTGTTGAAGTAACGGGTGGCGATACCACGTTGGCTAAAGATATTGCAATGCATATTGCAGCAACACGTCCGCAGTATTTAACGGGTGAACAAGTGCCTGCAGCCTTAATTGAAAAAGAAAAAGAGATCTATTCAGCTAAAGCAGCCGAAAGCGGTAAACCTGCGGCAATTATTGAAAAAATGCTTGCGGGTCAAGTTAAAAAGTTTGTTGATGAAATTACTTTGGTAGGTCAACCATTTGTTAAAGATCCTGCTATTACAGTAGGCAATTTACTTAAAGAGAAGGGTGCAGTAGCCAATCAATTTGTTAGCTTTGCGGTGGGTGAAGGCATCGAAAAGAAAGAAGAAAATTTTCGTGATGAAGTCATGGCGCAAGTAAAAGGGTCTAATTAATCAGGAGTACAGTATGGTCAAACAAGTCGAAAAACCGCTTTACAAACGAGTGCTGCTTAAATTAAGTGGCGAAGCGTTGCAAGGTGATGTTGATTTTGGTATTGATCCGACTGTACTGGCTCGTTTAGCAGCAGAAATTGCTGAAATGGCTCGCTTAGGTGTGCAGGTTGGCATCGTGATTGGGGGTGGTAATTTATTTCGAGGGGCTGCACTATCAAAAATGGGCTTAGTCGATCGCTTAACCGGCGATCAAATGGGTATGCTCGCAACTATTATGAATTGCTTAGCGATGCGTGACGCATTATCACGAATTGATGTTCCAGCACGGATGATGTCAGCCATTGCGCTGAGTGGCGTAGTGGATCAATATGATCGCCGTAAAGCCATTCATCATTTGGAAATGGGTCGGGTGGTATTATTCGCTGCGGGTACCGGCAACCCATTAGTGACGACTGACTCTGCAGCAAGCTTACGCGCCATTGAAGTCAATGCGGATGTGTTATTAAAAGCGACTAATGTTGATGGGATCTATTCTGCTGATCCGCGTAAAGATAAATCGGCCACACTCTACCATAAGCTGAGTTTTAACGAATGCTTGGAAAAAGAATTGGCAGTCATGGATTTAACGGCTTTTTGCCAGTGTCGTGATCATGAATTGCCTATCCGGGTATTTAATATTAATCACGAAAATATTTTGCCAAAAGTTGTAACTGATCCTAAAATTGGTACTACAGTTAACTAAAATAATACGGAGTTATTATGTCTGAATTAACAACCCCCGAACAAATCAAAAAAGATGCTGAAACGCGCATGAGAAAAAGTATTGAGGCGCTCGTACATACCTTGGGTACAATACGTACTGGTCGCGCGCATCCCAGCTTAATCGAAGATATTAAAGTGATGTCTTATGGTACAGAAATGTCGCTGAAAAATGTCGCAAGCATTACCAGCTCTGATTCGCGTACGTTGGTGGTGACCCCCTTCGATGCTAATAGTATGTCGACTATCGAAAAAGCAATCCAAATGTCTGATCTTGGTTTGAATCCAATTCCAAGCGGCAAAATATTGCGCATTCCATTTCCCGCATTGACGGAAGAGCGTCGCAAACAATTTGTCGGTCATTCAAAAAAAGAAGCAGAAGAAACTAAAGTAGCTGTACGCAATATTCGCCGTGATGCAAATAACTCAGTGGATCGTTTACTTAAGGCTAAAGAAATTCCTGAGGATCAAAAAAAGAACTCAGAAAAAGTGATCCAGAAATTAACTGACGATTATATTGCTAATATTGAAAAATTATTGGCGCAAAAAGAAAAAGATCTGTTAGAGGATTGATAAGTGTATTATTGATAAATGTAGGCCTGCTTAAGCGAAGCAAGCAGGCATCCTGCAGGCTGATTGTCGGCTTGCTTCGCGTAAGCCGACCTACGAAAGACATTTAACAAAATATATGACAAAAGCAGATTCCCTTCAAAAACTTCCAAAACACATTGCAGTCGTCATGGATGGTAACGGTCGTTGGGCTAAAAAACGACATCTGCCACGCAGTATGGGTCACAAAGCCGGCACCAAAGCCGTGCGCAAATTAATTGAAAATGTCGTAGCGCTTCAGATCCCCGTATTAACTTTATTTGCTTTTGGCACTGAAAACTGGCAACGTCCGACTGATGAAGTTGAAGATCTAATGGATTTGTTTTTTACACATTTGGAAAAAGAAGTAGCCTTATTTCAAGAGCACAATATTCAAGTGCGGATCATTGGCGATCTAACTTTATTTTCTGAAACATTAAGAGACTGTATCTTACGTACGCAAAGTTTAACCGCTACTCATACGGGATTAGTTTTAGTCATTGCAGCAAGCTATAGTGGCCGTTGGGATATTACGCAAGCAGCGCAGCAATTAGCGCAAGATGTTCAAGAGGGTCTGTTAACTACGAAACAAATTGATGCGGCTAAATTTTCGACTAAGCTTTGTCTTCCTGATTTACCTGATGCTGATTTATTTATTCGCACCAGCGGTGAGCGACGGATCAGCAATTTTATGTTATGGCAATTAGCGTATACAGAACTCTATTTTACTGATATCTTATGGCCGGATTTCGATAAAAAAGAGTTAGATGCTGCACTCGAATTTTTTAATAGTCGACAACGACGATTTGGTAAAGTTTGATACAAGCAGGTCATCCCAGCGAAAGCTGGGATCCAGAACTTTATATCTTTTCCTGGATTCCTGCTTTCGCAGGAATGACGAAAATAGAGTGAAAGAATTTAATTACAAACAAGATGAGAGTATATATGTTTTGGACACGTTTCATTTCCACGATAGTGTTAGCTAGCGTAGTTATTTGGGGAATTTTGCACATTTCATTGCCGACCTTTGAAATTATTACGGCGATTGTAATGTTGTTGGTTGCATGGGAGTGGGCAGGATTAATACCCATACGATCTTATTATAATAAAATAGTTTATTTACTGCTTATGTTAGGTTTTTTTGGCATTATTCAGTTTGTCCAAGAAACACTTTATATTCTGGGTGTTGGAGTCATATGGTGGCTGGTGTCGATATTTTTATTAGTGCGCTATGAAATCTACG
This sequence comes from Gammaproteobacteria bacterium, assembly GCA_009692385.1. GTDB lineage: Bacteria > Pseudomonadota > Gammaproteobacteria > JABDGN01 > JABDGN01 > SHZH01. The sequence goes on from SHZH01000016.1 coordinate 12,783, forward strand.
AATCAAAAGAAAGCCGTAGAATGCTACATGCGCTGTACGGGTTGTTAGCCATTGCGCCGTGTTGGGTCGCTTTAAACACGCTGCGCGCCGAAACGAATGGTGCGCAGTTGGTTCTATTATTTTTACTGATGTTATGGGCTACCGATATTGGCGCTTACTTAGTGGGATCGCGTTTAGGCAAAACGCGCTTATCACCTAAATTAAGTCCCAAAAAATCGCTTGAAGGTGCGGTGGGCGGTTTGGTATTAATGTTGTTAGTGGCGATCGCGGGAATTTTTTGGTTATCTATTCCACAGCATCAATGGATCAGTTATTTTTTAGCCAGCTTAGCGCTATTTATTTTTTCAATTATTGGTGATTTATTTGAAAGTTTATTAAAGCGTAAACAAGGTGTAAAAGATAGCGGTAAATTAATTCCAGGGCACGGTGGGATACTCGATCGATTAGACAGTCTGTTAGCCGCAGCACCCGTGTTTACGTTTGCTATTTTACTTAGTCGATTTGTGCATTAGATCATGAAAAGCATCACTGTCTTAGGCTCGACTGGTTCGATCGGTGTTAGTACGCTCGATATTATTAGTCATCATCGTGATGAATTTTCAGTGTTTGCCTTAACGTGTCACAATAAGATTGAAAAACTTTTAGAACAATGCCAACAATTTCAGCCCAAACATGTGGTTATTGTGGATGAACAGGCAGCACAAAAATTTCGTGAACAAATGGCAGGGCATAAAATTAACTGTGAAGTGCATGTCGGTGCGCAAGCCTTGGTGACTGTTGCTGAACAGTGCGAAGTGGATTATGTGATGGCAGCGATTGTCGGGGCCGCAGGCTTATTACCGAGTTTAGCGGCCGCAAAAGCAGGCAAGCGAGTTTTATTAGCCAATAAAGAAGCCTTAGTCATAACCGGTGAGTTATTTATGAATGCGATCAAACAATCGGGGGCAGAGCTGTTGCCGATTGATAGTGAACATAATGCGTTATATCAGTCTTTACCCTTTAAACCGTTTGGTCAGTCATTATCAGAGATGGGGGTTAATCGCTTAATATTAACGGCCTCAGGGGGGCCATTTCGAACGTTCACAGCCGATCAATTAGTGGGGGTAACCCCGGAGCAAGCAGTCGCACATCCCAATTGGAAAATGGGCCAAAAAATTTCAGTCGATTCGGCAACCATGATGAATAAGGGGTTGGAAGTGATTGAAGCGCATTGGTTATTCAATGCGCCGATCCAACAAATTGACGTGATGATCCATCCGCAAAGTGTGATCCATTCGATGGTTGAATATACTGACGGCAGCGTAATAGCTGAGCTCGGTATGCCCGATATGCGTACTCCGATTGCCTATGCATTGGCCTGGCCGAAGCGGATCCCCTCAGGCGTCAAGCAGCTTAATCTATTAGAAATAGGTAAATTAGAGTTTTATCCAGTTGATTTTAAGCAGTTTCCCTGTATGAAACTATGTTATGAAGCCTTAGCAATGGGCGGGACGGCGACTGTGACGCTTAATGCCGCCAATGAAATAGCCGTAGAAGCATTCTTACAAAAACGCATCAATTTTATACAAATCGCTCAAATAGTCGAAACCTCTCTAGAAAAAGTAACTATTCAACCTGCAAATGACCTCGAAATCATCCTAGCCGTCGATGCTGAAACACGACTCATAACTCAAAAAGCCATTGCAGCGCTTTAATAAAACCCTGTTCATAATCTACCAAATCGGTATAATGTCGACTCCAAATTTGGATGTACGATGCGCAAAATACAGTGTTTAATAACAGGGTTCTTGTTGACTTTATTTCTGTTGCCGGTAATGCTATTTCCCAGCATCGCGGTGGCGAACAGCGATCAGGTTGATTTCGTCGTACGCAAAATTGAGTTTGTTGGTTTGCAACGGGTTGCCCGAGCCACGGCATTAGATTATTTACCCATCAAAGTAGGGCAGACTTTTAAATTAGCGCAAAGCACCAAATTTATTCAAACTTTTTATAATACCGGTTTTTTTACTAATATTAATTTAGCGCATGATGGCAGCACGCTGCTTGTTACCGTGCAAGAACGACCAACCATTAGTGTGATCAAGATCGATGGTAACAAGAGTATTCCCCAAGACAAACTGCAAGATGCTTTGAAGAAAATGGGTTTGGAAACGGGTCGGTTTTTAAATCATGCAACCCTCGAATCCGTGAAGCAATCACTCATTAATCAATATTATGCGACCGGTCGTTACAATGTAAAAGTCGATGTCGAACAAACTCCTGAATCGTTAAATCGCGTTGCGGTACACATTCAAGTGTCAGAAGGTGCTATTGCTAAAGTTGCTTCTATTAAAATTATCGGCAATGCCGTATTTTCTGAAAAAGAATTAGTGGATCAATTAACCTTGTCGACACCGTCGTTTACGACGTTCTTTACGCGTAAAGATGAGTACTCTGACGATAAATTACAAACCAGCCAAGAAGCGTTGAATAATTATTATATGGATCATGGATACATCCGTTTCAAAATTGATACAGCGCAAGTAGCCATTACACCGGATCGTAAAGAAGTTTATCTAGTATTTCGGATCATCGAAGGTCCGCAGTTTACTTTTTCAGGTTATAAATTATCGGGTGATCTATTAAACTACAACGATCAATTAAATAAAGCGGTGGGTGTCAAAGCCGGTAACGTTTTCTCTCGACAAGTTATTTTAGATTCGAATCGTAATATGAGCACCTTCTTGGGTGACGAAGGTTATGCATTTGCCAAGGTTGATCCGCAACCGCAAGTTGACAATGAAAAACGTACCGTATTTATTACCTTTAAGGTGGAACCCGGTCGTCGTTACTATGTACGATATATTAAATTTCTGGGTAACGGGTCTACCACGCAACTAGCGCTTCGTGATCAATTATATGAATTTGAAGGCAGCCAATTTTCCGGTACGCAGATCCGTGATTCAGTTTACATCTTACAACAAAATAGCTATTTAGATCAGCAACAGCCACCGCAGATCACACCTAAAAAAGTAGATGCTGACAACAATCAAGTCGATGTTGATGTAAAACTCGCGGAAAAATTAGCGGCCGAGCTATCATTTCAAGTGGGTTATTCGCAAGCCTATGGCTTTTTAGTGGGTGCCAGCATTACGCAACATAATTTTATGGGTACCGGTAAAACGGTCGGGGTGAGTACTAATATCAGTTCTAATTCGAAATCATTCAACCTCAGCTATTCGGATCCCTACTATACGCCCGAAGGTGTCAGTCGTACGATTATCTTATATGGACAAATGAACAGCACCGATCAACTGCAAATGATTAGTTATAGTCAAAATATATATGGTGCGAATATTAGCTTCGCTTTTCCGTTGTCGCTCTATAGCTCATTAAACCTGGGGTATGGTCTACAACATACTGATTTAAACGCGGGCGGTACCGCATCATCACAAGTGACTAACTTCACTAAGCTTTACGGTAAAACATTCGATCAATTATTATTAACCGCTGGGTGGCAACGTCGTACGTATGACGTGCCGATTTTTCCCCATCGTGGTACTAAAAATGAAATTGATTTAACCTTGTCAGCCCCGATTGATACGCATCCGTTGCAGTATTATCAATTGAGTTATGAAAACACCCTATATCATCCTCTTAATGATTATTTTATTTTTCATACACATGCTATTGCTAGTTTTGGTGACCGTTACGGTTACATGAAATATTATCCATTTTTCCAAAATTACTATGCCGGTGGTTTAGGTACAGCAGGACAAAACCGTGCGTATTATCCATTTACCTTAGGACCTAATACCAACCCTGATGGTTCAGGTCTAGCACTGGGTGGTAACTTATTATTATCCGCGACCGCAAGTTTGATTTTCCCCAATTTCTTTCATACGCCTAACGTACGGACATCCGTTTTCTTAGATGGCGGTAACGTGTTTGATACGCATTATCGTGGTTGGAATGTGAGCATGGGTGATATGCGTTATTCTTATGGTACGCAATTAGAATGGTTCACGCCACTCGGTGCGCCTTTAGTCTTCAGCTTGGCATTTCCGATCCATAACAAACCAAATGATCAATTAAATATGTTCCAATTTGCAATTTCAACATCGTTTTAACTTATACTTTAATTAATAGGAGAATATCATGAAAAAATTACTCATTACACTTGCATTATTAGGCGGCTTAAGTTTAGCGCTCAATGCGAGTGCCGACATTAAAATAGGCGTGCTAGATTTACAAGCCGTGCTACAGCAGTCACCTCAAGTGCAATCGGCTGATGTGAAATTTAGAAAAGAATTTTCACCGCGTGAACAAAAAATTAAAGCCCAAGCCGACGCTTTACAAACTGAAGTGGATCAATTAAATCGTAATGCTGCGGTGATGAGTGCTGTCGAACAAGGCAAAACTAAAGATAAAATAGCTAAAGATCAAGATAACCTGCAACAAGCACAAGCCCAATTTCAACAAGATGTGCAAACGGCTCAAGGTAAAGCAATGCAACAAATTTTGACGCAAATTAAAACCGTCGTTGCGACTTTAGCCGCGCAAAATGGTTATGATCTCGTGGTACAAAAAAGCAGCGTAGTTTATTCTAAAGATGAATACGATGTAACCGCACTCGTGATTAAACAATTAAAGAAATAAACGTTTTCCCCTCTACCATTTACACCCTCAAGGGTGCAGGTGTGAGAGGGTAGGGTGAGGGTACATGAAACCACATTACGCTTTAGCAGAAATTGCACAATTGATAGGCGCGCAAGTGCAGGGTGACGCGAGTAAACAAATTGATGGAGTGGCTTCACTAATTTCAGCAACACCTTCAAAATTATGTTTTATTATGGCACCTAAATATCTAGCGTTGCTTGCCGATACTAAAGCGGGCGCGGTGGTTATTTCGCCAGAACTGGCAGCACAATGTTCGATTAGTGCGTTAGTCGTAAAAAATCCACACTTGGCTTTTACTCGTGCCGCCAAATTATTTGTTAAAGAAAATTCGATCCCGCTCGGCATGCATAAAAGCGTTATTGTGGGTGATAATTGCCACATTCCAAACACGGTTCGGATCGCCGCCGGTGTGGTGCTAGGTAATAATGTGCAATTAGGCGAACAGGTTATTATTGGTGCAAACAGCGTAATAGGGGATGATTGCCAAATTGGCGCTAATACCGAATTAAAAGCAAATGTTACCATTTATCATAATGTCAGTATGGGTCGTGATTGTCTCATCCAAAGTGGCACGGTCATTGGTAGTGACGGTTTTGGTAATGTCAAAGACGGTGTACACTGGATCAGTGTTCCACAATTAGGCACGGTACGCATTGGTAATAATGTCGAAATTGGCGCTAATAGCACGATTGATCGCGGCGCGTTAGACGATACCATTATTGCGGATGGAGTACGTCTTGATAATTTAGTTCAAGTTGCACACAATGTGCAACTGGGTGAAAATACGGCGATGGCGGCTCAGTCCGGGGTTGCTGGCAGCGCCATTGTCGGTAAAAATTGTTTGGTTTCCGGTAATGTGACCATTAATGGTCATATTACCGTCTGTGATAATGTAGTGTTTACGGGTCGAGCCATGGTGACTAACTCGATTGATGAGCCCGGTGTTTACTCATCTGGAACCGGTATTTTTAAAAATCTGGAATGGCGCAAAATGGTTGCTCGTTTGCGTCATTTGGATAAACTAGCACGTACGGTTTCTAAATTGGAAAAAGACTCACAATAGGATCAAACTCATGTCTACTGATTTTATGTATATTGAAAAAATAAAAAAATACGTTCCCCATCGTTATCCTTTTTTAATGATTGATCGTGTTCGTTCTTATGATGCCGGAAAAAAAATAGTTTGCTTAAAAAACATAACATCTAACGAACAAGTGTTTAATGGCCACTTTCCAGAGAAATCGGTTTTTCCAGGTGTGATGATTGTTGAAGCCTTAGCGCAGGCTTCAGGCTTGCTAATTTATTTATCACTAGGCGTCCATGAAGATGCGGAAAAAAGTTTATATTATTTTGCGGGAATTGATGATGCACGGTTCAAAAAAATGGTGGTGCCCGGCGATCAATTAATCTTAACTGCTGAATTTTTACAAAAAAAAAATCAACATCGAGTCGTGAAAACTAAATGTTCTGCGCATGTGGATGGCGAATTAGTGTGTTCGGTGGAGATCTTGCTTATTAAGAAGGAAGATGAAAATGAGTAATTGGAAAGGAAAAATTCACTCCACAGCCGTGATCGATATGTCGGCAAAAATTGCGCCTGGTGTCTTAATAGGTCCCTATTCTATCATCGGTCCTCAAGTTGAAATTGATGAAGGTACGTGGATTGGACCGCATGTCGTTATTTCGAAATTAACTAAAATTGGCAAGCATAATAAATTTTTTCAATTTTGTTCAATCGGTGAAGATCCACAAGATCTACATTATGAAGGTGAGCCGAGTCGTTTAATTATCGGTGATCATAATACGTTTCGAGAAGGGGTAACCATCAATCGTGGTACCGCAAAACAGAATATGTTAACCAGCATTGGCGATCACAATTTGTTTATGGCGTGCTCGCATGTGGCGCATGATTGTACGGTGGGTAATCATACCGTGTTTGCTAACTCTGCAGCCTTGGCGGGACATATTGTCGTCAATGATTTTGCTACCGTGGGAGCCTTTTCAGGCATTCACCAATTCTGCAATATTGGAGCTTATAGTTTCATTACGCGGGGTGCGATGGTGGTAAAAGACGTGTTACCGTATATAATGGTAGCGGGAAATGATGCACAAGTTTTTGGTTTAAATAGTGTGGGTTTAAAACGTAATGGCTTTTCTCCCGAAGCCATTTCTAACTTAGAAAAAGCGTATAAATTAATTTTCCGTAGTAAAATGGCGCTTGCTGAAGTACTGAATGAACTCATGGGAATGTTACCCGATTGTCCTGAAGTGCAATTATTGATCGACGGGATTAAGCGTGCTGAGCGGGGGGTTTTGCGCTAGAAAAGCACTTTTTTTATAATCCCTCTTCTTTGCCACGCAGTGGCAAAGAAAGAGAGATTGATATAAATAATTTCTATAGCATCGACAGTGCAATATTAGCGACATTATCCGCTGCTTCCAGATCGCCCAATTTGTCTTCGATATGACTCAGCTTTTCTTTCATTTGTTCACGGTAGGTTTCATCCGTCAAAATATGCAGCGTTTCTTGAGCAATATTTTCGGCCGTGGCATCATCTTGCAATAATTCAACCACCACTTGTTCTCCTGCCACAATATTACACAAGCTGACGTAGGGGATCTTAATCATTTTTCGTACAATAAATGCGGTGAGCGAGCTCACTTTATAAACGATCACCATCGGTTTATTGAGTAGGGCGGTTTCTAAGGTTGCGGTACCGGAAGCCGTGAGCACGACATCTGCGGCACTGATAATATCATACGTCTTATCACGGGCGATCCTAATATCACTGTTACTTGCAGCAATGCATTTTCTAATAGTATCCGTAGGAATGGTTGAAGCAATGGCCAAATAAAAAATACAATTAGAAATTTTCGCGCTAATTAATTCAGTGCTTTTTATTAATTCCGGCAAAATACGATTAATTTCACCTTCCCGACTGCCGGGCAATAAAGCAATCATTTTTTGTTGCGATGTAATATCTAATTTCGTTCGCGCATCAGCTTGCGAAATTTTATTTTTTAATTTTTGGGTTAGCGGATGACCCACATAGCTTACAGGAACATTATGATCTTGGTAAAATTGTTTTTCAAAGGGAAAAATAACCGCCATATGATCGACTACTTGCGCAATTTTTTTGACGCGATGTTGACGCCAAGCCCAGACTTGTGGACTAATGTAAAATAGAACTTTAATACCTAATTTTTTGGCTATTTTAGCCAGCCGCAAATTAAAGCCGGGATAATCAACTAAAATTAATAAATCAGGCTTGCGTTCAATCAGTAAATTTTTAGTCGATTTAAAAATACGCATGATACGCGGCAGATGCACAATGACTTCAACAAACCCCATAACCGCTAATTGCGATACATCAATCAAGCATTCAACGCCCGCCGCTCGCATATGCTCACCACCAATACCATATAATTTCAAATTGGGTTCGCGAGCGAGGAGGGCAGTCGCGACTTCAGCACCACGTTGATCCCCCGACGCTTCTCCGGCGATGATCATGATTTGTTTGTTAATGTTTAGCATGAAACCTATTCCTTCAAAATCGCGCGAATAGCACTTTCAAGCTCAAATACTGATAATTGACCCAACGTATAAAGCATGCCATCACTTCCTCCATTAAATATTTTTTGTGTTTGAAAAAATTCTTCGAACTGTATCATAATAGCATCTTCTAAGAATAGCCTGTGACGGATAATGCATGATCCAATGGCACCACCTTAAAAGACAAGGTATTACGTAACCATCAAAAGTGATTTTATGATATGTTTACGCTTAATCTTAAGGTGGCACCATTGATCTGATAATATAAATATCTTTTAAAATCAATAAGATATAAAATACATGGTAAAAAAAGTGGCAGTCTTCACAGACTGTTCTATACTCAACCTTGTAACAGAGATTTAAGTTCACCTTGAGCCAAAAGCTCGAACACGGAAGTCAGATTGCTAGTTAGTGAGCATGCTTTTAGCAAGGAATGCTATTAAGAAGCCTAAAGACTACTGAGACATCCACCTAAGAACGATAGTTCGAGAGTGAAAAGAAAGAATGTTATCTCAAAGGATCCGACTTATGTCGGTTTTTTTGTGCCCGAAATTTGCTCTTCCTATTAGTTGGAGCAAATCTTACTTAGCTACGTTACAATTACTCTTATGGAACATGATCTAATTGATCTTCAATACATGCAACAGGCGCTAGAATTAGCCCGTGAAGCACAAATTAATAATGAAGTACCCATTGGCGCGGTATTAGTATTAGACAATGAAATTATTGCCACAGCATTTAATCAGCCCATCACCCAATGCGATCCAACCGCGCATGCGGAAATTTTAGCCTTACGTACAGGTGCTAAAAAAGGGGAGAATTATCGTCTATTAAATACTACGTTGTATGTCACTTTAGAGCCCTGCGCCATGTGTGCGGCTGCGTTAGTGCACGCTCGAGTAAAACGAGTAGTATTTGCTGCAGTCGATCCAAAAGCCGGAGCCGTCGTATCACATTTTAATTTATTAGATACTCCAATCTTAAATCATAAGATTGCGTGGGAGCAGGGCTTATTGGCAGATGAATCAAGTGAATTACTAAAAACATTTTTTAAAGCGCGTCGTTAACTAAATAATCTTGTACTATGGGTAAAATTTCTTTTTTGGCTTGTTCTAAAGTCGCCGCATCACAGGCGGATAATTTAAATTCCAAATCAGGATAATTCAAACGATAGCCAAAATGACAGTTAAGATGCGGTATCGCCGCTTCAATTTTAGCCGCAATTTCGCTTTCACTCACACCTGCTAATAGCCACTTTAATCGATAGTGAGGTTGAAACAAGTGAGTAAGCCGCAATAGTACATATTCAGAAAACATAGCTAAGCATTTTTTAGGAGGACCTGGCAACATAAAAATTTGTTGCTGTTTATGCTCCACAAAGCAACCCGCTGCCGTGCCATATTCATTAGGCAAGAGAATGCCTCCTTCGGGAAATAAACATTGTTGTCGATTATTTTCATGGATTTTCAGATGGCGTTTTTGCAGACGCTGACAAATGTTGCGCCACCACTCTTCATTAAACAGTAGTGGAGTTTGCAGGTATTTAGCTAATGCAAAACGGGTTAGATCATCTGACGTTGGCCCAAGGCCGCCGGTAATAATTAAGATATTATGATTTTGCAATTGATAGGTGATCGCTTTTAAGATACCTGTTTCGTTATCAGCGACGATAAGATGTTCACCCACCGTAATGCCGTTGGCAAATAATTGCTGATCAATGGCTGCACCATTGGTATACTGTGGCTATCTGCACAAACTTCTTGTTGAGTGCCGCTGTATGTCACAACAATCGTGTTAGTGATCGTAATAACGCTAGAAGCCCCGGTTCCATCATCACTCAAGATCCGGCTAGTAGGACCATTTAAGATAATCTTATTTACAGAGTAAATTAAATTTGCATTCCAATCATAGGATTGCATGAAGTAAGAGTACTGATTTTTTAGCAGAAGGTGATTGAATTGAAGCGTACTGGTAGGCACATTCTGTAAAGTCTTGTTCTTGTTATACCAAAGGTTTAACGTGCCCCCTGCTGGGCAAGTAATGGTTTCTGTGCCGCCATTGCCAGGAATGCCATTTGCCTTTGAATGAGTAAACGTACATGCCTGTCCACCACCCTCTCCTGGAGAGACGACTGTAAATGGACATGCAGCATGGTTAACTACATTCAAACTAATAGTAGCAGTTATAGGAGGAGGGGGATTTGCTATACTCACACTTACAGCAAGACCTAGTAAGGGGATCAATAAATAAGATAAAGCTTTCATTTCTATAATTTACTCCTGTAAAAATATAATTAGTCTGTAGAAGTGTAGCACATAATTAGAATTACAGTTATGAGCTGACATCAGTCGGCGCTGAGATCAGCTCAACTTTTTCAATTTTTTGAAATTGTGAGCTGATTTTTTTTGCTGAAACGTTGACGTCTTCGACATCTTGATGGGCTTGCTCAATATGTTTGGCGAGCTTAGTCATTCGATCTTGGAAGCGACCGAAATCTTGTCCTAAGGCATGCAGATGTTTTTGGATGATATGGATTTGCTTGCGCGTTGCATCGTCTTTAATCACCGCACGTGCGGTCGTCAAAATCGCCATTAAGGTAGTAGGCGAGGTGAGCCAGACGCGGGCTTTTTGTGCTTCGCTAACTAAATCAGCATGAT
>SHZH01000017.1 GCA_009692385.1 Gammaproteobacteria bacterium
GAACGTCTCGAAGAAATTACCCGCGAATTAGAAGATCCAATGGTCTGGAACATCCCTGAAAAAGCGCAAGCCCTCGGTAAAGAACGCGCTACACTAAACCATGTCATTACCGAAATTCACCAGATCCAAAACAGCTTGAATGATGCTCAGGAATTATTAGAAATTTCGGTAGCCGAGCAAGATGAAGCGAGCATTACCGCGATTGATGCCGACGTCAATGATCTTGACCAGCGTGTCGGTAAACTTGAATTTCAACGGATGTTCTCTGGAAAAATGGATCCGAATTGCGCCTATATGGACATTAATTCTGGATCCGGTGGTACAGAAGCGCAAGATTGGGCGGAGATGTTATTACGGATGTATTTACGCTGGGGCGTGGCGCATGGTTTCAAAACCGAATTATTAGAAGCGTCACAGGGCGATGTCGCGGGCATTAAAAGTGCCACGATTAAATTTGAAGGTGAGTACGCCTATGGTTGGTTACGTACTGAAACGGGTGTACACCGTTTAGTGCGTAAATCACCGTTTGATTCGGGTAATAGGCGCCATACTTCATTTGCGTCGGTATTTGTTTCACCTGAAATTGATGACGATATCGATGTGGTCATTAATCCGGCCGATTTACGGATTGATACGTATCGGGCAAGTGGGGCGGGCGGCCAGCACGTTAATCGTACGGATTCGGCGGTGCGAATTACCCATGAGCCTTCAGGAATTGTTGTACAATGTCAAAGCGATCGTTCGCAACATAAAAACAAAGCAAATGCGCTAAAGCAACTTAAAGCCAAAATTTATGAAATGGAATTGCAAAAGCGCAATACCGAAAAACAAAATTTGGAAGAAACTAAATCCGAAAATGGTTGGGGTAGCCAAATTCGTTCGTATGTTTTAGATCAATCGCGGATCAAAGATCTACGTACGGGTGTCGAAGTCAGCAACACCCAAGCGGTACTCGACGGCGATTTAGACAAATTTATTGAAGCCAGTTTAAAAACAGGATTATAAAGGAAGGGTAGGTCGGCTTACGCGAAGCAAGCCGACAGTTGTGATTAAATTTATTTGCCTGCTTGCTTCGCGTAAGCAGGCCTACATGGGTTATTTTATGAAAGATGAGACACAGCCAGAAACAATAGAACTAGACGAAAATCAACAGATCCAAGTTCGTAAAGAAAAACTGGCGAGTATACGAATGCAGGGCGTCGCTTATCCTAATGATTTTCAACGCCAGCATTATGCAGCGAATTTGGCCAATCAGTATGGCCATTTAAACAATGAAGAATTAGAAACTAAGCATCTTGATGTGGCTATCGCGGGCCGAATTATGACGCGCCGTATTATGGGCAAAGCCAGTTTTGTGACCGTGCAAGACATGTCCGGTAAAATGCAGCTATATATTGCCCGCGATATGTTAGGTGAAGATGATTATGACCATTTTAAAAAATGGGATATTGGCGATATCGTCGGTGCTAGTGGTGTGTTATTTAAAACTAAAACCGGCGAGCTCAGCATTAAAGTTAAACAGCTCAGATTATTAACTAAAGCATTACGGCCGTTGCCTGATAAATTTCATGGCTTAGCGGATGTCGAAACTCGTTATCGACAACGTTACGTCGATTTGATCATGAACGAAGACACACGTAAAGTTTTTTCAATTCGCTCTAAAACGGTGGCAGCAATGCGCCAATTTATGATCGAACGTAATTTTATGGAAGTTGAAACACCGATGATGCAAGTGTTGGCTGGCGGCGCTTTGGCGAAACCATTTACCACGTTTCACAATGCACTCGATATGCCGCTCTATTTACGCATTGCACCCGAATTATATTTGAAACGCTTAGTTGTCGGTGGTTTGGAACGCGTGTTTGAAATTAATCGTAATTTCCGCAACGAAGGTTTATCGACCCGTCACAATCCTGAATTTACCATGCTTGAAAGTTATGAAGCCTATGCCGATCATCGTATGACGATGGATATGCTCGAAGAAATGCTACGCTTTATTGCGCAACAAGTGTTAGGTACTCTGCAAATTCAGTATCAAGGTGCTACGTATGATTTAGCTAAACCGTTTCATCGCTTAACGGTGTTAGAAGCGATTATGAAATATAACCCACAACTAACTTTGAGCGATCTATCCGATCTAAATAAAGCACGCGCAATCGCGCAAAAATTAGACATTAAGTTACAAGATCCCTATGGCTTAGGTAAGATCCAAATTGAGATCTTTGAAAAAACGGCGGAGCATCAATTACTCGAGCCGACCTTTATTACAGAATATCCCGCTGAGGTGTCACCGTTAGCCCGACGCAATGATGCCAATCCATTTATTACGGATCGTTTTGAGTTATTTATCGCGGGTCGTGAATTAGCTAATGGTTTTTCGGAGTTAAACGATCCGCAACTGCAAGCTGAAGTGTTTCATCAGCAGGTTGCCAGTAAAGTGGGTGGGGACGAAGAAGCAATGAATTATGATGAAGATTATATTACGGCGCTCGAATATGGTTTGCCACCAACAGCGGGGTTAGGTGTCGGGATCGATCGTTTAGTAATGTTGCTGACTGATTCTGCTTCGATCCGTGATGTGATTTTATTTCCGCATATGCGACCTAATAAAGAGAATAAATAATATGAGCGAAATCAAAAAAATCTGGAAAATGCCGATCGATCTAGAATCGATGCAAGCACGTAACGCCAACACCATGGTGACGCATTTAGGGATTGAAATGATTGAGATTGGCGATGATTTTCTGAAAGCAAAAATGCCCGTTGATGAACGTACTCGTCAACCGCTGGGGATCATGAACGGTGGTGCTTCATGTGTGTTAGCCGAGTCAGTGGGTAGCACTGCAGGTAATTACTGCGTCGATCAAACTAAATATTACTGCGTCGGCTTAGATATTAATACCAATCATATCAGCTCAGTACGCGAAGGCTATGTTTACGCTACGGCGAAACCCTTTCATTTAGGGAAGACCACTCAAGTTTGGTCAATCGAAATTCATGATGACAAAGAGAAATTAGTTTCTGTTACTCGTTTGACCATGGCAGTCATTCAACGATCGTAGGGGCGCAGCTGCGTGTGTGCCCTCTCTAAATTTCTCGGGAGGGCGACCGGCGGGTCGCCCCTACAGAATCACCAAAGCAATTTGCTTATTATCGATTTTTACAACATCGACTACTTGACCCAGATCATTAATTGTTTCACCAGGTATTAGGGTAAGCATTAAATCAAATTCCAAGTGCTGCATCTGTTGCTTTAATTTTCCGCGATGTTGCATTCGCGCAATAATTTCCTGGCCCGTGTAACAGCCTTTGGTAAAACTCACTGCGCCCAATTTGACCAGATTAAGATAATGCGGTAGAAATTGGCCAATAGTTTGCGGATAGAGACGGGGAATACCCGCTTCAATATTGTGTTGATGCCAGTTCGCATCAGTATTCGTAGAGGGCAAAATGTCTAATTTAACGTTGGAAAATACTGCGTATTTTTTAAGTTGAATAAACGCATCTTCTATGACATCGCTGGGCATTTCCAAATGAAAAACATCGTCATGGCGTGAGATCTGAAATACACTCATCACTCGACCTTTAGCATTACAATGGGCACCGAGGCTAGATTGCCCTGGGGTAATAGCTCGTACATCACAGCACAGCTGACCTTGCAGAAATTTTTCGGCATCGATGCCGGATACACTAATTCGCTTTAAATCATTCATGGTATACTCAGTGTATGACACAAAAAACTATTAAGCAACTACGCTGGCAATGTCGTCGTGGGATGCTGGAGTTAGATATTTTATTATCTCGCTTTTTAGAAAAGTACTATGAGCAATTAGCCGCATCTGAACAGCAACAGTTTGTTGAGTTGCTTACCGCAACTGATCCAGAATTATATGCCTGGTTAGTCACGGCTACTGCAGAGCCACCCACTAACTTGGAGTCGATCGTCAATGCCGTCCGTACACCGCTTTGCTTTCAAAATTAGCTTACGCCCCTCACGTTTCATGATGGGATTTCTATTATTAACGCATCTAGTCGCGTTATTGCTGGCGATGACCTTGTCTTTGCAATGGTGGGCCCAAGGCTTGATTGCTCTGATTGTGTTATCAAACTTAATCTATTCGATTAATAAGCACGTTTATTACAAAACGCGTAAAGCTATTCGCGAATTTCGCACCGACGAAGGTAAAGTGTGGTATTTGACCGAAACCAAGGGCACAGAATTAACAGCGTGCTTAATGGGCGATAGTCTTGTGACAATGGGTTTGCTTATCTTAAATTTTCGTTTAGAGAATAAAAGTAAGCGCTCGATCATGGTTTTCAAAGATGCCGTTGATAGCTCTGCCTTTCGCCAATTGCGCGTGATCTTATTGGCGCAGAGGAAATGAATAAACTAACTCTAATTATTACGCCAGCGCCAACAGGTTTAAAATTACCCACGTTAACTAAGTTAATGCGTAAGGCCACAACTACGTCGATTGATGAACTTCCTAGTACCTTACCCATCGCTGCTTTAACGGGCTTGGTGTATGGGATTGATACTCATGAAGGCTATTGGCTGCGAGCTGATCCAGTGGATCTGCGCGCCGACATTAACTCAGCGTATTTTTTTGGTCAGCAAGCACTTAATTTAGATTTAGCGCAAGCCCAAAAACTGGCGGATAGCATTAAACCGCTCTTAGTTGATTTGGATATCGAATTGTTTGTGCCCGATCCCTATTGTTGGTTTTTGAAATTGAAGCAAGCTATCTTGTTGAAAACCCCTCATCCAGATACCATGCAGGGGGCATCGATCCGTGACTATCTCATTGAGGCCGAGCCGTGGGTGCGCAGATTGTTCACTGAGATCCAAATGCTTTTGCCCTCAATTACTCATAAAAAGATTGGCGAACGTCCGGTGACCGGCCTATGGTTATGGGGTGGGGGCGAGCTATGCTCTAACGTGGATAATAATTTATTAGTGATCCATCCTGATGAGAATATGGAAGAGCAATATTTGCTGCCGATCTATAGAGATCTACGTCAGAAAAAAATAAGTGAGTTGCTGCTTTATACAGGCGGGGATGTGATGTATTCTGTAACACCAAAACAGCTCAGTTGGTGGCGAAATTTAGTATGATTAAAAACATAAGGAACAGACCCTACCATGTTGATATAAAAGAAAAAATATCAGAAAATAATTTATTGCAACGAGTGTATCAAGCGCGTGGGATCAGCAGCGCTACCGAGCTGGAGTATGACTTAGCTCGCCTTCTGCCTTATCACGATCTAATGGGAATTGATCAAGCGGTGGCGTTATTAGTCGAATGCCTGAAAACCCAGAAACACATCATGATTATTGGCGATTTCGATGCGGATGGCGCCACCAGCACGGCTGTTGCCATTAAATGTTTACGGAGCTTTGGAGCGCGGCGTCTTAGTTATTTAGTGCCGAATCGTTTTAAATACGGCTATGGTTTGACACCTGAGATCGTGGCGGTTGCCGCGGAACAAAAACCCGATTTAATTATGACCGTGGATAATGGGATCTCTAGCGTCGATGGCGTTGAGACGGCAAAATCATTAAATATCAAAGTGTTAATAACTGATCATCATCTACAGGGTGATGTTTTGCCGAAGGCAGATGCCATCGTAAATCCTAATCAAGAGGGGGATCAATTCTTGGCTAAATCCTTGGCAGGAGTAGGGGTTTGCTTTTATTTAATGCTAGCTTTACGCGCTAAGTTACGTGAACTTGACTGGTTTGCCGCTCAAGGTTTAGCGGAACCCAATATGGCCGAGGTGCTCGACCTTGTGGCATTGGGCACGGTGGCTGATGTGGTGCCGCTAGAACACACTAATCGAGTGCTAGTATCTCAAGGCATACGCCGGATCCGTGACGGAAAATGCTCATTTGGAATTAAAGCATTACTAGAGGTTTCAAATAAAACCATTTCAAAAATAACAGCTTCTGATCTCGGCTTTTCAGTAGGGCCGCGATTGAACGCCGCGGGGCGCTTAGACGATATGAGTTTAGGCATTGAGTGCCTATTAGCGACTGATCCGGAGCAAGCGTATCTATTAGCGCGTGAATTGGATGCGCTAAATAATGAACGCCGTGATATTGAACAGGATATGAAGCTTCAAGCCTTCGCGGTTTTAGATAAACTACAGCTGGACGAAACCCGACTACCAGCCGGTATCTGTCTTTATGATCCTACCTGGCATCAGGGGGTGATTGGTATCGTGGCGGCGCGAGTGAAGGATAAGCATCATCGCCCCGTCATCGCTTTTGCGAAAGGTGAAAATGGCGAGCTCAAAGGTTCGGCGCGTTCAATTAATGGTTTACATATTCGTGACACCTTAGATCGGATCGCCAAGCGGCACCCGGAATTGATTAGTAAGTTTGGTGGTCATGCGATGGCGGCCGGCTTAAGCTTGCAGCCGGATCACTATCCAAAGTTTGCTGCACAGTTTGCGACCGAGGTGAGCGCTCAATTATCTCCCGCCGATTTACAAGGCGAAGTGATCAGTGATGGCGAGTTACTGCCAGAAGAACTGTCATTAGAGATTGCTGAGTTATTACAAAATGCTGGCCCTTGGGGTCAAGGATTCCCTGAGCCGCTATTCGATGGTCAGTTTCAAGTCATCGAACAACGTATTGTCGGTCAAAAGCATTTACGACTATCCCTATTACCTCTTACTGGGGTATATCCAGCTGCCAAAAAACCCTTAACGGGAATTGCCTTCAATGTAGATCTCAAACAATGGCCTAATCATCGCTGCCAAAAAGTACATCTTGCCTATCGTTTAGATATTAATGAATATCAAGGCATTCGTAGTGTGCAGTTGATGATCGAACATTTGGCCGCGCTGGTATAAATCAAACATTCAGCTATAATTCAGTAAATTTAAACGGATAGGGTGTATCCATGAAGCGCATTGTCAAAAAAAGCATTTGGATCATACTATGTATAGTCTTGGTTTTATTAATAACTTATTTTGTGCTTCTACGAAAAAAGCCGACCGTGGTTGCCACTTTACCAACCGTGCAAACGGTTACTGTCGAGCGCTTAGCGCCACACGTGATCCCGCAAACCGTGAGCAGTTACGGACAGACTATTTCGCCGTTATCCATGACAGTTAAAACGCAGGCCGATGGTTTGCTCACGTCGTTAAATTTTATGCCAGGGAAAATGGTGAAGAAAGGACAGTTGCTCGCCACGTTAAAAACCAGTGATAGCGGCACGCAATTAAAAAAATTAAGAGCCCAAATGCAGTTGTCTAAGCAAGTGTATTTACGCACGCAACGTTTGATGAACATGAAAAGTGCGGCAGTGTCGACGATTGATTTGCTAAAAGCCAAATTGCAATATGAGCAAGATTTAGCGCAGTATCAACAAGCGGAAGCGATTTATAAAATAACGGCTCCGATTGATGGTGTTGTTTCCGATACGACCTTAGCCGTGGGTGGTTATGTGAGCGCTGGTACTAGTTTGGTGGATGTGGTGAATTTGCAATCTTTGCAAGTGCGCTATCAGATCCCGAGTCATTATGCTCAGTTAATCAAGCTGGGGCAGCAAGTGACCTTTACGCCGACGAATAATAATCAACAAACTTACACGGCGACGGTGAGTTATGTCGCACCATTACTTGATCAAGATGCCGCAGGTGTGACCTTACGGGCTGATTTTGTACATCCCACCGGTTTATTAGCGAATCGTTTTGGTCAAGTGGTGCAAACTATTAATGCTAACTACAGTACCTTGGTGGTACCGCAAATGTTGGTACAAAGTGATGCGCAAGGTTTTTATGTTTATCTATATAAAGATAAAAAAGTGTTCAAGCAATATTTTATGGCGGGCATGGTGACTCAATTGGGTTTAATGGAAGTCGCCTCAGGTTTAACCGCGGGGGATCAATTAATTACCACGAATCCGCATTCGCTTAAAGAAGGGCAAAACGTGCAGGTAAGCACCGTATGAAGTGGGTAGCGTTATGTTTGCGTAATAAACTTATTATTTATGTGTTAAGTTTTGCTTTGTGTTTAGCCGGATTGTTTGCACTATCTAGTCGCCCGCTGTCGCCGTTTCCACAAATTAAAACGAATGCTTTTAACGTTTTTATTACGTATCCGGGCGCCAATGCACAATTAGTGGAAAAACAAATCACCAGCGCGGTAATTTCACGTTTTCAATCTCTAGATAATATTCAGTACATTTCCGCACAGTCCCAAGCAGGCTATGCGTATATCACCCTTATCTTTAATGACATGACCGATAATGAATTATTGCAGGCGCAAGTAAACATTAGTCAGGCAATTAATTCGGCGCACTTACCTAACTCAGTGCCACAGCCACAAGTTATTTTGCAAGCGGGTACGTCAGGATTAGTTGATTTTATTGTGACGTCGAAGCAAGTAAGTCTATTTGATTTAGATAATTTTATTTTAGCTACTTTGGTACCTAAATTTAGTACCTTACCGGGCGTGCAGGTAGGCAGTGATTCATTATCACCCGTGGTAAAAATCAAACTCAAACCGGAGTTGTTGGCACAATATCAGCTCAATCCTTCTGATATCGGTAATACCATTAATCAAAATTACCAATCAGCGCCGTTGGGTAGTCTATTGATTGAGCAGCAGAACTATTTTCTGAATACTACGGATAATTATAATACTTTTAGCGAATTACAAAATTTAGTAGTGGGTTATCAGAACAGTGGTGCGGCGCCAATTTATTTGAAAAATATTGCCAGCATTGCGTTTGAACGACGTAATAACGCCGAAATGCCCTATACTAATTTAAATGGGCAAACGGCAGCCGATGTTTGGTTGTATACCAAAACCAATTCCAACCCATTTCTGATTTCTTCAACATCGACTGCGTATGTTAACTCACTGAAAAATACCTTACCCGCTGATTTGAAAATAACCTCGATGTTTGATATATCAAATATTATGCTGACGTCGTTTGAGGAAGTCGCCCTGACTATTCTT
Source organism: Gammaproteobacteria bacterium (assembly GCA_009692385.1). Classification (GTDB taxonomy): domain Bacteria; phylum Pseudomonadota; class Gammaproteobacteria; order JABDGN01; family JABDGN01; genus SHZH01. Next base: position 8,975 of record SHZH01000017.1, read on the forward strand.
TCCGCTAGTTTGTTAGTGTTATTGGTGGCACTAGTTTTTTTAGGTCGTTTGAAAACGACCATCATTCCCATTATTACGATACCGGTGTGTTTATTAGGCGCGGCTATTTTTATTTCTCTTTGTGGCGTGACGATTAATTTATTGATGTTGTTGGCGATGGTGATCGCGGTTGGTCTCGTGGTGGATGATGCGATTGTGGTAGTCGAGAATATTACCCGTTCCATTGAGCAGGGCTTAAGTAAGTATGATGCCGTGCTCGAAGGTACCTCGAGTATTGCACCGACTATTATTGGTATTACGCTAACCTTGCTAGCGGTGTATATGCCAATGGTATTTTCAGGTGGTATCGTCGCCCAGTTATTACGACCGTTTGCTTTTACTTTAGCTTCCGCAGTATTTATTTCCGGGATAGTCGCGTTGACGTTAACGCCCGTGATGGCCTTAGCGTTGATGGATGATCATCAACCGAATCGTTATCAAATTTGGTTTGAACGGGTATTACATCAAATCATTGATCAGTATCAAAAAATTCTGCATTTTGTTTTTAAAAAACCGTTATTTTCTTTGAGTGTGGTCATTCTATTAGTTGCCATCGGTGGGTATTATGCGCTGCGCTTACCGCAAATGATTTTTCCATCCGATCCCGAAGGGTCGATCCGCATTACCATTGATGCTACACCGAGTGATAGCATTGCGAGCTTAACACAAAAAATAGCGCAATTTTCCTCGTTCTATCAAGATGCTAAAGTTAAAAATTACTTATTAGAAAGTAATCGTGATAATACTGGGGCGTTGTCGATGCGAGCGCAAATTCAATATAAAGAAAAATATTTACGACAAACACCACTTTTTACGGATCAAATTAATCAATTCATAAAAGATCATAATATTAAAAACAGCTATGCGACGGTCTCAGATTTTATGAATTGGGGAGATGATAGTCACGATATCAGCTTCTATCTGTACGGTGCTACCGATATCGACGGGATTAACGCGGCGGCACAAACACTAACTGATCTGCTTACTAAGTCGCCGATATTTTCACTAGCAACTAATACTATCAATATTCCACAAAAACAATTGGCGTTTGATCTTGACACCCTCAAAGCCGCTCGTTTGGGAATTACCCGCATCCAAATTTTGCAACTATTATCCGCTGCCTATAGTGGGATCCAAATGGATAATGATTTCAGTATCGCCGGCTTAAGTGTGCCGATTGTTATGAAGCTAGATAATGCGGAATTAACCGATCCGAATTCATTTCAAAAGCTGATGATTCAAAGTCCACGTAATCATAAATTTTATCCACTGGGTGATTTTGTAACGATCAAAACTATTGCCAAACCTTTGGCCGTGACCACACTCAACAATCAACCCGCAGTCAAGATCGAAACCAAATTAAACAAGGGTTACGATATGGCCAGTAGTATCGACTGGATTAATCAAACTCTACAAATTGCCGCTCCTCATTTACAAATACAATACGTTGACAAAGCGCTTTCCTTTATTCAAAGTAATAATGAATCGCTGTACATCGCGCTGTTGGGTGTTATTTGCGTTTATTTTTTATTAAGCTTGTTATTTAAAAGTATGGTCGATCCGTTTATTATTATGCTAACCGTGCCTTTTACCGTAATTGGTGGCGCATTGTCTTTGTATCTTATAGGCGGTTCACTCAATATTTTTAGCACCTTAGGATTGATCACACTGGTTGGTTTAATTACTAAACACGGTGTTTTAATCGTGCAATTTGCCAATGCTGAATTGACAAAGGGTGGCACGGTGCTGGATGCTATTTTGCTTGCTACGCGCTATCGGTTTCGCCCAATTATTATGACCACATTAGCGATGATTTTTGGTGCCTTACCGTTAATCTTGAGTGATAAAATTATGTACGTCTCGCGCGAAAACTTGGCCATCGTGATCATTGGTGGGTTGACGATTGGTACTATCTTCTCATTAGTTATCGTGCCCTTAGTCTATTTCTTAATTAAACGCCCGATAACGAAGTAATTTGCTATACTATGACCATGGGACTATGACTATAGGAGTTTTATATGCCAAAAAATGCCATTGCCGTGGGTGAATTTAAAGCCAAATGTTTAAAGCTTATTACTAAAGTTCATGATGAGGGTAAGCCGTTGCTGCTCACTAAACGAGGGAAGGCTTATGCTGAGCTAATTCCTATCAGAGAAAAAAAACAGCCTTTCAATATTGTTGGCTGTATGGAAGGTTCTGCTGAAATATTAGGCGATATTATTGCACCCATTGATGTCGAATGGGATGCAGAAAAGTGAAAGGCTTATTATTAGATACTCACGGTTGGTTTTATACCATATCTCAGCGATCCATGTTAACTGAAGCAGTGATCAAAAAAATAAATTCGGCGGCGCAAGATGAGCAATTATTTATTGCTGGAACGACACTATGGGAGCTAGCGATGTTAGAGTCAAAACAGCGTATTAAATTGATGCCTAATAGTTTACATTGGATGCAGAATGCTCTTAAATTAACTCAAGTACAAGTATTGAATATAGATAGTGAGATTGCAGTAGATAGCTGTAATTTGCCAGGCGGTTTTCATGGTGATCCTGCTGATAGGATTATTGTAGCAACTGCACGAATCCATGATTTATGCTTAGTCACTGCTGATAAAGCTATTTTGCGCTATGGCCAAGAAAAATACGTAAAAACGCTTTCTATTTAATGAAAAAATTTAACCGTCGCATTTCTGTCGCCCCCATGATGAAATGTACCGATCGTCACGATCGGTATTTTTTGCGTTTGATTACTCAACACAGTTTGCTGTATACCGAGATGGTAACGAGTGCCGCCCTGATTCGTGGCGATGCCCAATATTTATTACAATATGATCCGTTTGAACATCCGCTTGCTTTACAATTGGGTGGCAGCGATCCGCAAGAATTAGCGGATGCGGCGCAGCTAGGCGAATCCTTCGGCTACGACGAGATTAATCTCAATGTTGGTTGTCCGAGTGAGCGCGTACGCAGCGGTAGTTTTGGTGCGTGCTTGATGCTTGAACCTAGTTTAGTTCGTGATTGTGTTGCCGCCATGAAATCAGTCGTAAAAATTCCAGTAACTGTCAAATGCCGGATCGGCATTAATCGCACCATGTCCTATGCGTTTCTAAAAAATTTTGTACAAATTGTTCATGAAGCAGGGTGTGAGACGTTTATCATTCATGCGCGTAATGCCTGGCTCAATGGTATTAGCCCGAAAGAGAATCGTGAAATTCCACCACTGCGTTATGATTATGTTTACCAACTAAAAGACGAATTACCCGAGCTAGAAATCATTATCAATGGTGGCATTAAAACGCATGCCCAGATCGCGGCGCAACTAGAGTATGTCGACGGCGTGATGATTGGCCGCGAGGCCTATGGCAATCCGTATATGTTGGCACCGATAGATTATTTATTTTATGGTGATGATTATAGTATTCCAACTCGTACCGAAATTATTGAACGTTATTTGCCGTATATTAAGCAGCAGCTGAAACAAGGTGAAACTTTACACAGCATGACTCGTCATATTCTAGGTTTATTTCACGGCCAACCCGGCGCACGCAACTGGCGCCGCCATTTGAGTGATCCAAATATTTTGGCACAAAATAATGTTAATTGTTTATGGGATGCACTTTCTACATGATGTCATTATTAAATCGTTATTTACGCACCTATCACAACTTTTCAAAAGCCACTTGGATCAACATCCTCGCGGTTTTCATCATGAGCTTTGGTATCATGATGAGTTCAATTTTCACGTTATATCTAAATCAAAACGGCGTGGGGATACACCAAATTGCTTTGATCATTGCTATCGGCGGGGCGGGTGGAATTTTTGGATCTTATTTATGTGGAAGCATCACAAAACGCATCAGTCCGACACGCATTGCGCAAGTCTCGGTATTATTGTTTGCCCTGATCATGCTGTGTTATACCCTGACCAAAAATGTTAATGTGATTTTCATTTTATTATTTTTAGCGAATTTATTCTTAGGTTTTTTTCGTCCCGCGAATAATTTGATGTTGTTTGCGCATGCTCCTGCCAGTGAGCATACTCGTGTGATGGCCTTAAATCGTGTGGCGTTTAATTTGGGATTAGCGTTCGCGACCTCGATCGGTGCTTTTTTAGCGGCGATTAGTTTCAATTGGTTTTTCATTTTTTCGGCGGTGATGGCCATAGCAGCAGCCATAATTTTATTTGCCTATAATAGTTTGCTACATGTCGATGTCAACTTGGCAACTCATTCCGAAGAATCAATAAAATCATCGCATAGCTGGCGTATATTTATAGCGCAACATCGATTTATATTATTGTCGTTTCTATTTTTTAGTTTTTATTTGATGTTTAACCAAGTGCGAATTACTTATAGTTTGTTTTTAACCGAAGATTATCATCTCAATTTACAGCACATTGGCTTACTATTCATGATTAATTTTCTGTTGATCGTATTTATTGAAGTACCAGTCATGTCGCGTTTAAAGCACATTAATCAAATATCCTTAACGATGTGGGGGACTATTTTCGTGGGTCTAGGCTTGTTTATTTTACCTTTTTCTCACGGATTAATATGGGCAGCCTTGTCAGTCCTATTGTGGAGTGTCGGTGAAATATTATGCACCTCGCCCTTTTTTGTTTTAGCTTATCGCTTTGCAGCGCCCGATCATAAATCTTATTACGTCGGGATATTTCACAGCGTTTTCTCAGTTTCGTTAGTGCTTGCGCCACTCATGGGTGGCTTTTTATATGCGGTATATCACGGATACCTACTGTGGTTAAGCTGTGGAATTTTGACGGTAGTGATGATATTCGGTTTTATCTATTTAAAAAAATTACAACAGAGGTTCGACAATGTTAATGAATAATATTCTTCAAGATATAGGTAATACGCCAACGGTACGTCTCCATCGAGTGACAAATGGTTTAGCGTGTGAATTATACGGCAAGTGTGAATTTTTAAATCCCGGTGGTTCAATTAAAGATCGGATTGCTTTGCAGATGGTCGAAGCGGCGGAACGAGAAGGGCGGATCAAACCGGGTGATATTTTAATTGAAGCCACGTCAGGCAATATGGGAATTGGTTTGGCGCTGGTAGGTGCGGTGAAAGGTTATAAAGTTGTCATCACGATGCCCGAAAAAATGAGTCGCGAAAAGCAAGTTACCTTAGAAGCACTGGGTTGCACGATTTATCGTACACCCACGGAAGCGGCGTGGGATGCGCCCGATAGTCATATCTCGCTAGCGAAAAAATTACAGCTTGAGCTGCCCAATGCACATATTTTAGATCAGTATAACAATAGCAATAATCCCGATGCGCATTATGAATTTACCGCGCGCGAAATTGTCGCAGATCTAGGTGACAGTTTAGCGATGGTCGTGGCGAGTGTGGGAACGGGTGGTACCATCAGTGGCATTGCCAAATATATGAAAGAGTTTCGGCCTGATGTGAAAATAATCGGTGTCGATCCGTATGGTTCGATTTTAGGTGGTGGTACTGAAGTGCATTCGTATTTAGTCGAAGGCATTGGTTACGATTTTTTTCCGAAAGTGTTAAATAATTCATTAGTCGATCACTACGTCAAAGTTAACGATGCCGATTCGTTTCATACTGCACGACGTTTAATTAAAGAAGAAGGTTTATTAGTGGGTGGTTCTTCCGGTGCGGCCGTGTGGGGTGCTTTGCAAGCGGCGAAGACACTAAAAGCAGAGCAGCGTTGCGTCGTGATTTTGCCGGATTCGATTCGCAATTATATGAGTAAGTTTGTGGATGATAAGTGGTTGGAGGAGAATGTTTGTACGCATCTGCCGTGATTATCTAACACCGCAAAGTTAGCATTGTTACCCACTTTAATACTGCCATCATGTGCTAACTTTAATTGCTTCGCGGGATTAGTGCTGACCATTTTACAAATATCAAGCATACTGCAGTGTGTGGCGTTGCGCATGTGTTGCAAGGCTTCGGGAAGCGTAATAATGCTGCCAGCGAGCGCACCATTAGTTAAGCGTGCCGCGCCATTTTTCACTATAACTTCTTGGCCGCCAAGCTCGGAAATTCCTTCGGGGCAACCCGGCGCACGCAACTGGCGCCGCCATTTGAGTGATCCAAATATTTTGGCACAAAATAATGTTAATTGTTTATGGGATGCGCTGCAGACATGATTAAACAGATGCTATTATTTTGTCCGAGTGTAAATACAACAATAGGGTGCTCTAAGATTGCTTAAGCATAATCCCCACTTTTTTAAAATCGCATTTAGCGGTATGATGCGCGCGCCCTGAATGGACGGATAGAGCGCGATGAAATACGAAGACGATTTATATGAAATAACCGAAGACGCGGCGATCGAAGAAGAAGTGGATCTTGATATTGGTAAAACTGAGTCTGCCCAAAGTAAAAAGAAAGTGAAGCGCCCACATAATTATCGAGTACGTCGCCAACTAGAAGATTTTCTGGAAGAGCGTGATTTACGGAATAAAGTGGAGTATTTTAACGATTTGATCGAATAACACGCTATACTAGTCTACATGAGTAAAAAACTAATCGTCGGCTGGAAAGAGTGGTGTGCGCTAGATGCCTTGGGCTTACCCGCAATCAAAGCTAAAATGGATACCGGAGCGACCACCTCCGCAATCCACGCTTTGTACATCACGCCGCTATCTAAAACCATCAAGGGTAAAGGCAGCAAAGAGTGGGTAAAATTTACAGTCTACCCCTTCAAAGAACATCGACAGATACATCGTGAGTGTCTTTTGCAGGTGATCGATCGCCGTCATGTAGTGAGTTCGGACGGAGGTAAAGAATTACGTTACGTGGTACAAACGCAGCTAACAATCGCTCAGCAGGTATATAATATCGAGCTGACCTTGACTAATCGTGCCCCGATGCGTTTTCCAATGTTATTAGGGCGCGAAGCTCTTGAGCAATTTGCCTTAGTCGATGCTGGAAAAAATTATAATCAAGGCAAAATGAGTTTAGCTGCAGCGCGAAACTTATATATATAGGTACACATAAGGGAAACTATTGAATGAACATTGCAATTATTGCGCGAAATCCAGATTTATATTCACATTGCCGTTTAGTCGAGGCCGGGGAAATGCGCGGTCATACGATGCGGATCATTTCACCTTTACAGTGTTATATGAATATTTCTGAAGATAAACCTACGATGCATTATCGGGGTGGTGAGATCTTAGAAGATATTGATGCAGTGATCCCCCGCATCGGTGCCTCGCAAACTTTTTACGGCACCGCCGTCGTCCGCCAATTTGAAATGATGGGCGTCTATACTTTGAATGGCTCGATTGCCATTGCCCGTTCACGTGATAAATTACGTTCTTTACAAATTTTGAGCCGTAAAAATATTCCGATGCCGATCACGGGTTTTGCGCATTCACCACTTGACACTGAAGATCTCATCCAAATGGTCGGGGGCGCGCCACTGATCATTAAGTTGTTAGAGGGCACCCAAGGTAAGGGTGTTGTCTTAGCTGAAACGAAAGCGGCTGCGACCAGTGTGATTGGTGCGTTTAAGCAAATGAATGCTAACCTATTGGTGCAACAATATATTAAAGAATCGAACGGCAGCGATATTCGTTGTTTTGTGATCGGCAACGAAGTCGTCGCCTCGATCATGCGCACTGCTAAAGAAGGCGAGTTTCGCTCGAATCTTCATCAAGGAGGCAGTGGTCAGTTAGTCGATTTAACGGCAGAAGAGCGGCAAATTGCCATCACTGCCACGAAAGTATTAGGTTTGCGAGTTGCGGGAGTGGATTTGATCCGTTCAGCACGGGGTCCTTTAGTGTTGGAGGTTAATTCATCTCCAGGACTCGAAGGGGTGGAAACAATTACGGGCAAAGATATTGCCGGTAGTATTATTAACTTTATTGAGAATGCGCTACTCGAACATCATGCCCATGTGTCGCCAGCGCAGCATACGATTGATGCCTGATTTACAATATCAGCCACTCGCCACGCGCATGCGTCCCCAAACGCTCGATGAATTTTTTGGTCAAGAACATTTACTCAGTCAGGGTAAGCCATTACGTTCGGCCATTGAGCATGGCAAGTTACACTCAATGGTGCTGTGGGGACCACCCGGAACGGGCAAAACTACCTTGGCTAATTTATTAGCCGCCAGCACGAATGCCCATATCGAACGCCTTTCTGCCGTATTAAGTGGGGTTAAAGAGATCCGTGCAGTGGTTGAGATCGCCCAAGCCAATCGTGAGCGGGATATTCCAACCATCGTCTTCGTTGATGAAGTCCATCGTTTTAATAAATCGCAACAAGATGCTTTTTTGCCCCATATTGAATCTGGTATTTTTACTTTTATTGGGGCAACTACCGAAAATCCGTCTTTTGAACTTAATAACGCTTTGCTTTCCAGGGCACGCGTCTATGTTTTAAAGTCATTGGACACAAACGCCATTCGTAAAATTATTGATTATGCGCTGCAAAATAACGAACGTGGTTTAGGTCATTTGGCGCTTCAATTTCCCCCTGAATTACGCGATCAAGTTGCGCAGTTTGCCGATGGTGATGCGCGTACGGCGTTAAACTTGATCGAAATTATTGCTGATTTAGCCATTGATACAACCGTGACTGAGCCTATTTTACAAGAGGCTTTATCTGCGGGTGTGCGCCGTTTTGATAAAGGCGGAGACGAATTCTATAATCAAATTTCAGCTTTACATAAAGCGGTGCGCGGCTCAGCACCTGACGCAGCATTATATTGGCTAGTGCGGATGCTCGATGGGGGTTGTGATCCCTTATATGTTGCGCGCCGTGTGGTACGTATGGCCTCGGAAGATATCGGTAATGCCGATCCAAGAGCATTGGACTTGGCCTTACAGGCGTGGGATGTATTAGAACGCTTAGGCAGTCCCGAAGGCGAATTGACCTTAGCACAGGCCGTTATTTATTTGGCGGTAGCGCCTAAAAGTAATGCCGTCTATGTGGCCTATAATGAGGCGCGCGTTGATGTGGAGAAGTATGGTTCGTTAGAAGTGCCGCTGCCTATTCGCAATGCATCGACTAAGCTAATGAAGTCGCTCGACTACGGTAAAGACTATCGTTATGCTCATGATGAGCCGGATGCCTATGCGGCAGGTGAAAATTACTTTCCTGATAAAATGCCACAGCGTCAATACTACCGTCCAGTTAATCGAGGGTTGGAAATAAAAATTGCCGAAAAAATGGCGCAGCTTCGTAAACTCGATGCTAAAATACCCAGCAAGTAGTTTAGAGAATAAAAATGCAAGTACAGCGAATTAATTATAATGATCTGGATGCGCCGCAGCGTTTTACTGACTCATTACGCAATACCGGATTTGGCGTATTGACTAACCATCCTTTAACAAAAAATACCATCAGTAATTTATATCAAAATTGGCAAGATTTTTTTACCTCACCACGTGAACAGAAAGAAAGTTTTCGATACGATCAAGAGACCCAAATTGGCTGGGCGCCGCCTGAAATAGCCGAAACCGCTAAGGGGTATGATAAACGTGATATCAAAGAATATTTCAATTATTTTTCGTATGGTACTTGTCCTACACCATTACAAGCGATCACTAAACAGGCGTATCAACAATTACATCACGTTGCCAGCACCTTACTCTCATGGATCCAGAATAATACCCCAGAGAACATCCAAACTAAATTTTCTCTGCCGTTACCTGAGATGATTATTGACAGCCCACAAATTTTATTTCGTATTAACTATTATCCGGCACTCACTGGGCAAGAAGAGAAGGGTGCTTTACGAGCAGCAGATCATACGGATATTAATTTAATTACTGTCTTAACCGCAGGATCTGACGCAGGTTTACAAACGCGTGATTTAGCAGGTAATTGGCATGATGTTTCGTATGAACTAGGTGATTTAGTGATCAATGTGGGTGATATGTTACAAGAGTGTTCGGGGGGGTATTATCCATCTACCGTGCATAGAGTATTAAACCCAACGGGACCAGCATCTGCTAGAGTGCGGATGTCATGCCCGTTGTTTGTGCATCCGCGTCCTGAAGTAGTGTTGTCAGAACGGCATACCCAGGCGAGTTATGTACATGAACGTTTAGTAGAATTAGGCTTTAGAAAAGTTTAGAGGTTTAAGATGTTAGATAGCAAATGTTTCCGTGAAAATATCGAACAAACGGCACAGCAATTAGCACGTCGCGGTTTTGTATTAGATGTTGAAACGATTAAACAGTTAGAAGCTAAGCGTAAACAATTACAAATCAAAACTCAAGAATTACAAAATGAGCGCAATGTGCGTTCAAAAGCAGTAGGTCAAGCTAAAGCTGCCGGACAAGATGTAGCACCCTTATTGGCCGAAGTCGGCAAAATGGGCGGTGAGTTAGCCGATGTAGAAAAGCAAACTGAAGCCGTTGTTCAAGAATTATTTGATCTGCAAGCCGCAGTGCCAAATATTTTACACAGCAGCGTACCCGATGGTCGTTCCGAAAATGATAATGTCGAAATACGTCGTTGGGGTAATGTACCTACCTTTTCATTTACGGCCAAAGATCATGTCGATCTGGGTGAACAATTAAAAATGATGGATTTTGCCGTCGCCGCCAAAATTGCGGGCGCCCGTTTTGTGGTGTTGAAAGGGCAGTTAGCGAAATTACAACGAGCGCTCACTCAATTTATGCTCGACGTACATACGCAAGAACACGGCTATCTAGAAACTTATGTTCCCTATTTAGTGAACAAAGATAGTTTGTATGGCACCGGCCAGTTACCTAAATTTAGTGACGATCTGTTTCACCTGAGCGGTGAATGGAATTTTTCGTTGATCCCAACAGCGGAAGTGCCGGTGACTAATATTGTCCGTGATGAAATTATTGATGCCGAGCAATTACCTCTGAAATACGTGGCACATACGCCATGCTTTCGCAGTGAAGCGGGAACTTACGGTAAAGATACGCGTGGCATGATCCGACAACATCAATTTGAAAAAGTCGAAATGGTGAAGATTGTTAAACCGCAAACCTCTTATCAGGAATTAGAGACACTGGTAAATAATGCCGAAATGATTTTGCAAAAATTAAAGTTACCGTATCGTGTGCTTACCCTATGCGCGGGTGATACGGGAGCCGGTTCAGCAAAAACGTATGATCTTGAAGTTTGGTTGCCGGGACAACATAAATATCGAGAAATTTCGTCGTGCAGTAATTTTGAAGACTACCAAGCCCGTCGTCTCAAAGCCCGCTGGCGTAATCCTGACACGGGTAAACCAGAATTAGTGCATACCTTGAATGGCTCCGGTCTCGCCGTCGGCCGTACCTTAGTTGCCATCCTGGAAAATTATCAAGATGAACAAGGTAATATCCATATTCCTGAAGTATTGCAGTCTTATATGCAGGGTCAAAAGATGATTGCCCCTTAATCGACGATAATGACGCATACTTACAATAAAGCGCGTGCCTTGAACGCATCGATCGGGTAGGAAAACTAATTTATAAACGTACGTAATTTTTTCTGCCAGCGTAACCATAGCAATCCAGCGCCAATCGCGACGCCGATCACGCCGCTCCAAGCAATACCGATGATGCCGCCATGCCAAACAAAACCGAAGAGGTAGGCCAGCGGCATGCGAATGATCCACAGCGATAAAATCGCCACTATCATAGTAATGCGGGTGTCATATAAGCCACGTAAAACACCGGTTAACGTATTACGGATCGTATCAAAAAAGATGCCTAATACACCAATGATAATAACCGGTTTAAGCAGCGCTAAGATAGCGAGGTAATGGGGTTGTGTAGCGGTAATAAATAAATGTGTGAGTGGTACCGTGAAAATAATCAGTGGTATACCTAAGATCACCACGATGCCAAGACTCAGTAGCATATTCCAATCAGCGGCAGTTTTCACATCAGCATAATCTTTAGCACCTACCGCACGGCCAATTAGCATTGCTGCTGCTGATGAGAAACCAAACGAAGGGATCAATAGTAGTAACATAAATTGATTAACAATTTGACCGGCAGCCAATGGAATAACACCGAGCCAACCAATCATATATGTGATGAAACTATAGGCGGTTAATTCACTGCTAACTTGAACGCTGATCGGCCAGCCAATGACAAATAATTGTTTTAGGTGTATCCAATTATTACGAAGATGCGTCTTAAATAAATGATATTTTTTAAAGTTGTGCAACGAAGCGAAACAACTCCACACCAAAATAAATTGCGTGATCATGGCAATGTCAAACGCAATGCCTAGCCCTTCAATTCCCAATGCAGGCAGGCCTAATTTACCAAAAATTAATACATAAGAACTAATCGTAATAACAACCGCTTGAACTAACATTATATTCGCCATCATAATTTGTTTACCGGTCGCAAAGCACAGCTGAGAAGAGGGAATGTTAATCATTAAAATCGGCATGCCGATCAGTGCCCAGTGGAAATAAGGTACGACTAAGTGTGCGAGATGCGGATCTTGACCAAACAAAATTAGAATCGGTTCGATAAACCAATAAATTAATATTGCTCCAATACTTAATAATAATCCTAGCAACCAACCTTGCTGCACTAAGTTACCAATTTCAGTGGTATCACCGCGACCATTGGCTCGCGAAACCATCACGCCCATGGAAAATAGTAAGGACATAAAAACTAAGGTTACCATCATTTGCGTTGATGAGAGCAAGGCGCTGGCAGCCAACACATCATGACCTAGATGCGCCAGCATGATATTGCCTAAAAAACCAGACAGCGAATTGATGATCTGCGTGAGCATCATCGGCATGGCGATGGCTAAGATGGTGCGTAAATAATTTTTTTGCATAGTAGTGTATCCTCTGGGTGTAATTATATAGATATACAGGATAGGGTGCTAATGAGAAAATAACTCGGTTGTGAAAGGATTGGTGTTAGCTCAAGGTACAAAAATCGTCTTTATATTTGCGAGGCAGCTCATAAAAGCAATGTGGGCATTGTTCATTGGCGAAAAAAAGGGGTCAAATTTTGACAATATACATTTACTCAGGCAGGGTAACCTCGTATGTCAAAGCCCCTATGCATAGAATATGAAAATGCTGTGTATCATGTATATTTTGGATCGTGAGAAAGGGCGTAAAGTAGTATTTGACAATGGATCATATCGAGTTTTGTTTTTTCAATGCATCGCAGAGGCATGCCAATCATTGGGTCTGGAAGTATTGACTTGTTGTTTAATGAGCAATTATTATCATCTTTTCTGAAGGCTTTAAATGTATATTGTCAAGATTTGACCCCTTTACATATTGCAAGCAACTAAGACTTCGTAACAAGCAATAAGTAATTTTCCATTCCCTACAAAAATACTGCGGGCACATTCTTTCATTTTGCACGCTTAAGAAATAACTTGGCCGATAAAAGTGAAGTGCCACTTAACAACAAAATAAATAACGCAAAAATACTGGCAGCATCTTTAGTGAGATGGCCAATCACTGCAGCGCCTACCGCCGCAAAAAAAAACTGCAAAAAACCAATCAAACCAGAAGCAAGAACTGGATTATCCGTTGCACTAACAGCACCCGCAGCACTGGTAGGCAAAAAGAACCCATTTCCTAATGTTAAAATCGACATGGTAACCGTCATGATAATAGCCAACCCAATAGGTTGTAAAAAAAGCGTGCCTATAAACATTAATAAACCACTGGCCAGAAAAATGAATATACCTAAATACATTACTTTGTCGGAAGAAATTTTCTTCAATAATCGATTTGCTATAAAATTACCTACAATGTAAGCAACGGCAAGCGGACTGAATAGATAGCCAATCACATGAGCTTGAATACCCGTATTATGAAAAATGAATGGAGCCTGTGTAAAATACAAGAAATACGAGATATATCCACAGCTGGATATGATTGCATAAGCTAGAAAACGTTTATTTGAGAGAATGCTTTTATAAGCAGCAATCAAGTGAATATTTTGTTTTACTTCCTTATGTTTACTCAGCGTGGATTGGTCAATATTGAAAAATACCATTAACAGCAATAAAAAACTGAATAATGTTGTAAAAAGAAAAGGACCGCCCCAACCGTAAAATTTAGTTAAATATCCGCCAATTACGGGAGAAATAGCGGTTGAAATAGCAACCAAAGGAAAGATAATTGAAAATACTTTGGCGGCTTGTTCCTGTCGATATAACTTCCCAACAATCCCAATACCAATGACCATGGCAGCACAGGCGCCAATGGCTTGAAATGCCCTAAATATAACAAGCTGCTCTATAGAACTGGCATAGGCACAGGCAGTAGAAAAAATTAAAAAAATGATCCCTCCAAGCAGCACTGTTACTTTATCGCCCATTTGTCTTGCTAACGAGCCATATATCAACTGAAAGATAGCTAGCATGAGTAAATAAGAGCTCATCGACTGCTGAGTGACACTAGTACTGACATGAAAATGCTCGGCAATAATCGGTAATGCTGGCACATATATATCAGAAGCAATTATTCCAGACATGCACATCATGACCAATGTTGCTAATAAAAAAAAGTGTCTCTTCATTAAAGTTAATTTCCCTAGTGTTAATCCATCTTTTGGTGCGCAAATGGATTAAAACTAATTACTGTATC
>SHZH01000018.1 GCA_009692385.1 Gammaproteobacteria bacterium
GCTCGGATCTGATAAAGTGACCGGTGTCATCGAGGTGAAATCAGCTAAGAACACACAATTTAATAACGTTTATCAATTTGATCTGGAAAAATATAAAAACATCACCTTGGTGACGGTGTTGGATCAACAAGGCCAAACGGCCGAGGCTAGTGTTAGTACACCGATGTTAGAGCAATTGGCTAAGCAATTAAATAAATGAGATAAAAAACAGGTAGGTCGGCTTACGCGAAGCAAGCCGACAATCAGCCTGCAGGATGCCTGCTTGCTTCGCGTAAGCAGGCCTACATATAGTACATAGAATATAGAATGAAAATAAATAAACAAACTACAGCCAGTCTTGATGTTGATGCACAGAAAACATTTTCGCCACTTTGTCCGGATGAATTACCTATTCCAGATGCCGAACAAATTGTTCCTGAGTTAAACCGGCAAGCCCAATTTGCACGGTTACGGATCGGCAGTAAAGATGCCCACAGTCCCAATGCCATTTGGGTTGCCAATGCGCAAACGCCTATTTTAACGCCGCTAGCAGGTGAGAATGTTGATTGTTATTGGCCATTACACGCAGTGCCTGGAACAGCGGGCTTCGAATTATTGCCCGGGTTACCGGAACCGAAGCAATATGATTTTTTTCTCTGGAAAGGCATTGAGCCTGATATGCATCCATATGGTGCTTGCTACCATGATCATGCCGAGCGTTTAAGCACGGGCTTAATAGAATATTTGCGTCAAGAAGAGATAGATACGGTAATAGTAGGCGGTTTAGCGCTGGATTATTGCGTCAAAACCACGGCTTTACAATTAGTACACGCTGGTTTTATAGTATTCGTTAATTTAGCAGCAACACGCGGCATTAATGAACACAGTAGCTATAATGCGATAGAAGAACTAAAAAATAATGGAGTAGAATTTATCAATTCTGCTAGTCAATTCGAGGGAAAATTAAGTGATCATTGATTCTTTATTAGATACCGATCTCTACAAATTAACGATGATGCAAGCCGTCTTGCATAATGCACCAGCAGCTAATGTTGAATATCGTTTTTTAAATCGCACTAGCGAGGTTGATCTGCGACCGTATCTTGATGAAATCAATCATGAAATCGATCATCTCTGTGAACTACGCTTTACTAAAAAAGAATTAAATTATCTGCAGACACTACGCTTTTTTAAATCAGAGTATTTAGAATTTCTGCGGATTTTCCAATTAAATCGTGACTTTATTAAAGTAACAGCGGGTGCGGAAAATTTAGAAATCGCCATTAAAGGCCCATGGTTACACACCATTATGTTCGAAATTCCAGTGTTAGCAATCGTTAGTGAAATATATTTCCGCAACTTTAACAAACATGTAGGTCGTGAACGTTTACAAGAAAAAATTCAGATCATCAAAAGTGCGCGGCTCGGCAATCGGTTTCATTTTGCAGATTTTGGTACACGGCGTCGGTTTTCTCGTGCATGGCAAGGTGAGTTATTACAGTTATTATTAGCAGAAATTCCACAGCATATTACTGGTACCAGCAACTTGTATTATGCCAACAAATTCGATATTAAACCAATGGGAACGATGGCACATGAATACTTTCAAGCCTATCAAGCCTTAGGACCGCGGCTAGTTGATAGCCAAAAGGCGGCATTAGAGAGCTGGGCTAATGAATACCGAGGTGATTTGGGGATCGCCTTATCCGATACGTATGGCATTGAGGTATTTTTACGCGATTTTGATTTATATTTTTGCAAATTATTTGATGGAGTCCGCCATGACTCCGGCGATCCGTTCGTTTGGGGCGAAAAAGTGCTAGAACATTATAGTAAAATGCGAATTGATGCTCATACCAAGACCTTAGCATTTAGTGATGCATTGACGATTAATTTAGCGATTAAGCTGTTCGAGCATTTCAACGATCGCACTAATATTGGATTTGGTATTGGTACTAATTTAACTAACGATGTGGGTTACTCACCACTCAACATTGTGATCAAAATGGTGCGTTGCAATGATCAAGCGGTCGCTAAAATTAGCGATGAACCACGTAAAGCGATTTGTGATGATCCGAGCTATTTGACCTATTTAAAACATGTGTTTAAAATTTCCGTTTAAACTTTCCTGCCCATTTCCTGTGCTATTTTTTGCATCATTCCGTACAGTATTTTCAGCTAGCTATCGCAGCACATTTCCGCTATAATTTTACCATTGCGAAAGTGGCGAAATTGGTAGACGCACTGGATTTAGGTTCCAGCGGGGCAACCTGTGAGAGTTCGAGTCTCTCCTTTCGCACCAGATAGTACAAGAGAATTTTCCACCATTCCCCCTCTCCCATGTATGGGAGAGGTTAGGGTGAGGGTTCCATAACAAAAGAGACACTAACCATGAATATCAATGTCACCAAAACCGATAAACTCGAACGAAAAATGCAACTTGAAGTGCCTCATACTGAGGTGGCAGCTGAAGAAAATAAACGCTTGCAGAAATTGAGCAAGACCGTCCGTCTCGATGGTTTTCGCAAAGGTAAAATTCCCTTAAAGGAAGTCGCAAAGCGATTTGGTGCGCAAGTGCGTCAAGAAGTCATAGGTGATTTGATTCAAAAAAATGTGGTCAATGCGTTTCAGCAAATTAGCATGGATCCGGCCAGTAGGCCGAATATTGAAGAAATTTCGTATAAAGACGGTGAGCCCTTGCGTTTTACAGCGGTCTTTGAAGTTTATCCAGAAGTCAAATTAAAACCCTTCGAAAAAGTAAAAGTTGAAAAGTTTCAATCGAGCGTAACCGATGCTGATGTAACCCATACGATTGACGCAATTCGTAAACAATACTGCGAATGGGAGGCAGTGAGTCGTAAATCTAAATTAGGTGATCAAGTTGAAATTGATTTCGAAGGCTCGGTTAAAGGTGAAAAGTTTGAAGGCGGTACCGCGAAAAACTTCAAAATGGAATTAGGTGCCAGTCGTATGATCCCTGGTTTTGAAGATGATATTATTGGTATGAAAGCTACTGACGAAAAAACGATCACGGTGAAATTTCCTAAAGATTACAGTGCGGAAAATTTGGCAGGTAAAAAAGCTGAGTTTGTTATTAAAATGCACAAGGTTGAAGAAGCTCGGCTACCGTTATTAGATGACGCATTTGCAGAAAAATTGGGTGTGAAAGGTGGTGTTGACGCACTCAAAAAAGAAGTGCGTGATAATATGGAACGTGAATTAGAGCAGGCGATTAAAGCTAAATTGAAAAAACAAGTCGTTGATGCGCTATATGAGCTTAACGATTTTGATGTGCCTAAAAGTATGGTGCATGAAGAGATCCATGTGTTACAAAAACAGGCTGAAGAGCGTTTTGGCCAAAAATTTCCTGAGGCGGATCTGCATGGAAAAGTGCATGATATGTTTGACGAAGAAGCCAAAAAGCGTGTCGCGCTCGGTTTGATTTTCTCGAATATTATTAAAGAGCATAGTATTAAAGCTGATCCGACGCGAGTACGTCAATTTGTTGAGCGATTGGCCGATGCATATGAAAAGCCGCAAGAAATTGTCGCCATGTATTACAGTGATAAAAATCGTTTGGCGAATGTTGAAGCATTAATGTTGGAAGAGCAATTAGTGGAGAAAGTACTGGAAAGCGCCAAAGTCAGTAATAAGAAAGTAGCCTTTAGCGACGTGATCAAAACTGAAAAATAAGTAAGGAAAAATATGTCTCAGATTACAAATAATTTAGTTCCTATGGTGGTTGAACAAACTGCACGTGGTGAACGCTCCTATGACATTTATTCACGTTTACTAAAAGAAAGAGTGATATTTTTAGTGGGTGAAGTCGAAGATCATATGGCAAACTTGGTCGTTGCTCAGCTATTGTTTTTGGAATCAGAAAATCCGGATAAAGATATTAGTCTTTATATCAACTCACCAGGTGGAGCGGTCACGGCCGGTTTAGCAATTTATGATACGATGCAATTCATTAAGCCCAAAGTCAGTACCTTATGTGTGGGGCAAGCTGCCAGTATGGGCGCGTTGTTGTTATGCGCAGGAGCTACGGGTAAACGCTATGCTGTGCCGAATGCGCGAATTATGATCCACCAACCGTTAGGTGGTGCTAGAGGGCAGCAAACGGATATTGCGATCCAAGCTCAAGAAATTTTGCGTATTCGAGAAATTATTAATCACATTATTGCTAAGCAAACGGGGCAGTCGTACGATGTAGTGCATCGTGATACTGAACGGGATAATTTTATGAGTGCTGAGCAAGCAAAAGCTTATGGATTAATCGATCATGTAATTGCGAATCGAGAGGCCTTGGCTAAGGTTTAAAAAGATAATCTATACTTGAAAAAGAAGAACAGCATACCAATATACATATTAGAAAGCTTAGATAAGCAAAAAGGGCGAAATTATCATGACAACTAAGACGACGGGTGGAGCAACAGGTGGCGGCCATGGGGGAAAAGAAGGGAGTACTGGGAAGCAACATTTTTTCTGCGCCTTTTGTGGTAAAGCACAAGAAGAAGTGCAACGTTTAGTTGCTGGACCTGAAGTTTCAATCTGCAACGAATGTATCAATCTTTGTGTTGATGTTTTACGTGACGAAAATTTAGCGGAAGCCAACGAAGCCGTTAAAACGGGTGAAGCACCCTTACCCACACCGTCTGAAATTAATAAGTTTTTAGATGAATATGTGATTGGTCAAAGCAACGCCAAAAAAGTGTTGGCGGTTGCCGTTTACAATCATTACAAACGCTTGCAACAACGCCAATTGCGTAAAGAAGATGATGTTGAGTTAAGTAAAAGTAATATTTTATTAATTGGCCCAACCGGTAGTGGTAAAACGTTGTTAGCACAAACTTTGGCACGTGTTTTAAACGTACCCTTTGCGATGGCCGACGCGACTACTTTAACCGAAGCTGGCTATGTTGGTGAAGACGTCGAAAATATTATTCAAAAATTATTACAAGCATGCGACTACAATGTAGAGCGTGCTGAAACAGGTATTGTTTATATTGATGAAATCGATAAAATTTCACGCAAATCTGAAAATCCGTCCATTACTCGAGATGTGTCCGGTGAGGGTGTGCAGCAAGCTTTATTGAAATTGGTCGAAGGTACCGTGGCATCCGTACCACCACAAGGTGGTCGTAAACATCCGCAACAGGAATTTTTACAAGTTGATACGTCGAATATCCTATTTATCTGCGGTGGCGCATTTGCTGGTTTAGACAAAGTAATTGAACAACGCACTGAAAAATCAGGCATTGGTTTCCATGCTGAAATTACGAGTAAAGCTGAAAAGAAAAATATTGGCGAGACCTTGCGTGGTGTCGAGCCCGAAGATTTGATCCGTTATGGTTTAATTCCAGAGTTTATTGGTCGTTTACCGATCCTTGCTGTGCTAGATGAATTAGATGTTCCAGCCTTATTAAAAATTCTCTCTGAACCGAAGAATGCCTTGTTGAAACAATATCAAGCCTTGTTCCGTATGGAGCATGTCGATCTTGAATTTACCGACAATGCCTTACGTGAAATTTCTGAGCTAGCGGTTAAACGCAAGACCGGAGCGCGGGGTTTGCGTACGATTTTAGAAAAAGTCTTGCTGAATACGATGTATGAACTACCTGCTTTAAAAGACGCTAGCAAAGTCGTGATTGACGAGCGAGTGATTGCGAGCAATGTAGAGCCACTAGTCATTTATGAAAAAAAAGCGGGATCTAAAGCTGGAGCTGAAGTCGGATCTAAAATGGAGTCAAAGAAAATCGCTAGCGCTAAATAAAGCTCAGGAGTGGATAATGGAAAATGACAAATTAACTGGCCAAACAGACATAATTAATTTACCTGTTATTCCATTGCGTGATGTGGTGGTCTATCCCTACATGGTGATCCCTTTGTTCGTAGGTCGTGATAGCTCGACACGTGCGATTGAAGAAGCGATGTTCACGCAACAAGAATTATTTCTCGTCTCGCAAAAAAATCCCCAAGACGATGAGCCGGGTATTGATGCTATTAATCATGTTGGAACCGTGGCCAGTGTTTTACAATTATTAAAAATGCCGGATGGCACGCTAAAAGTGCTTGTTGAAGGCAAGGCTCGCGCTAAAGCACTACAATATAGCTTTGTTAATAATTGCTTACATGCTGATATCGAAATCATTTCTGAAAATCTCTTACCGGAACGTGAATGTGAAGCGTTGATGCGTTCCTTATTCAAACAATTTGAACTATATGCCAAGCTAAATAGCAAAATTCCTAACGAAATTTTAACATCATTAGCAAGCCTGAGTAATCCGAGTCGTTTGGTAGATACTATCGTGGCGCACATGCCATTAAAATTATCTGAAAAACAACAAATTTTGGAAATTATTGATGTTCGTCAACGCATTGAAAAATTGATGGCCATGATCGAAGTAGAAATGGATCTGATTCAAATGGAAGATCGTATTCGGACTACGGTTAAAAAACAGCTGGAAAAAAGCCAACGCGAATACTATTTAAACGAACAAATGAAAGCCATCCAAAAGGAATTAAGCGATGTTGATGATGAACCCTCTGAAATGGAAAAGATCGAGAAAAAAATTAATGAGCTAGGCCTAACAGATGAGGCAAAAACGAAAGCACAAAACGAATTAAAAAAATTAAAGAGCATGCCCGCCATGTCGGCTGAAGCAACGGTATCACGCAATTATTTAGATTGGATATTAAGTTTGCCATGGGGAACTTGTTCGCGGGTTAATCATAAATTAGATAAAGCGATCCAAGTGCTAGAAGCAGAGCATTATGGTTTAGATAAAGTTAAAGAACGAATTGTTGAATATCTTGCCGTGCAACAGCGTGTCAAAAAAATTAAAGGGCCAATCCTGTGTTTAGTAGGCCCTCCAGGTGTGGGTAAAACGTCGCTGGCGCGCTCGATCGCTGAGGCGACCGGTCGTAAATATACCCGCTTTTCGCTAGGTGGTGTGCGTGATGAATCGGAAATTCGCGGACATCGTCGGACGTATATTGGTTCCATGCCGGGTAAAATTTTGCAACGTTTAGCTAAAGTAGGTGTTAGCAATCCCTTATTTTTATTAGATGAAATTGACAAAATGGCCATGGACTTTCGAGGCGATCCAGCATCGGCGTTATTAGAAGTGTTAGATCCCGAACAAAATAATTCGTTCAATGATCATTATCTTGAAGTGGATTACGACTTATCTGATGTGATGTTTGTGTGTACCGCGAATACATTAAATATTCCTGGACCCCTACTCGATCGGATGGAAGTGATCCGTATTCCGGGTTATACCGAAGCCGAAAAAGTGAATATTGCGAAACGCCATTTGATTGCGAAACAATTTATCGCGAATGGCTTGAAAGATAAAGAAGCGCATATTTCCGGCGGCAGTTTGCGCAGCATTATTCGCTATTATACGCGGGAAGCGGGTGTGCGTAGTTTGGAGCGTGAGATTGCAAAAATTTGTCGCAAAATAGTCACTGATCTAGTTAAGACCCCACGCACTAAAGGTGAAAAGATTTTAGTAACGCAGCGTAATATCGAAAAATATTTAGGCGTACCTCGCTATCGTTATGGTCAAGCTGAAGAGCAAGATCGAGTGGGCCAGGTAACTGGTTTAGCCTGGACTGAAGTGGGCGGTGAGTTACTGACGATTGAAGCGGCGGTTGTTTCCGGTAAAGGCGCTGTCACTATTACCGGACATTTAGGTAATGTGATGCAAGAGTCAATTAAAGCTGCGCTGACTGTCGTCCGTAATCGTGCTGTTTCTTTAGGTATCGAAGAAAATTTTTATGAAAAAAAAGACATTCACGTGCATGTACCTGAAGGGGCAACTCCTAAAGATGGACCTAGCGCCGGCGGCGCAATGTGTACTGCCTTGGTTTCAGCGTTAACGGGTATACCCGTGCGTGCTGATGTCGCCATGACCGGTGAAATCACTTTGCGGGGTGAAATTTTGCCCATCGGTGGTTTAAAGGAAAAATTACTGGCTGCCCATCGGGGTGGTATCAAACATGTCATTATTCCCTTTGAAAATGAGCGTGATTTAAAAGAGATCCCCGATAATATTAAAGCTGATTTAGAAATTCACCCGATGCGTTGGATTGACGATGTTCTACAATTGGCGTTGAGTCGCATGCCAGTGCCAATAGCATTTCAAACAGCTCTGCAAACGGTCAGCAAAGAAGTCTTACCTAAAGATAAGAAAAAAGGCACTGCAACGGCTAGATTGGCCAATTAAACAATAAAATAGTTGACCGTTTTTCCGGTAGCTGGTATAAAGTTGCTTCCGTAACGGATGTGATTAACAGACTGAGGATGATGATGTGAATAAAGCCGAATTACTTGATACTATTGCTGATAAGTTGACTCTTTCTAAAGCAGACGCAGGTCGTACTTTAGAAGTTGTGTTGGATACCATTGTAAGCACCTTAAAGCGTGGTGACGAAGTGGCAATCACGGGCTTTGGTAGCTTTAAAGTTAAACACCGTGCAGCACGTGCGGGTCGTAATCCTAAAACAGGCGAAGAGATCAAGATTGCTGCGGCGAATGTACCTGGCTTCAAACCGGGTAAAGCATTTAAAGATGCGGTTGCTATTTAAATATTGTTAATTTCGGGTGCTTAGCTCAGTTGGTAGAGCATCGCCCTTACAAGGCGAGGGTCGTAGGTTCGAACCCTACAGCACCCACCATTTTCGAAAGTGAACCTCGACTGGAGTGGTAGTTCAGCTGGTTAGAATACATGCCTGTCACGCATGGGGTCGCGGGTTCGAATCCCGTCCACTCCGCCAATATTGTTTAAAGCGCTATTTTTATAGCGCTTTTTCTTTTATAATGTCCGCAAACTCAACTAAGGATCAACTATGTTACAAAACATGCGTGATGGTGCACAAAAATGGATCGTCTGGGTCATTATATTGCTAATTATTGTTTCCATGACACTATGGGGCATTAGTAGTTATTTTGGTATGGGGGGTGATAATAGCCCAGCGGTTGCTAAAGTAAATAATCTTAAAATCACTCAAGCACAACTCAGCGCTAGCGTGAGTCGTTTACGCCTACAGCAGCCACAACTTTTTGCGACACCGGATGCCGCCGTAAAGCTTAAGCAAGAAATTCTCAATCAATTAGTTAATCAGCAACTGCTAACACAAGCGGCAGAGCGTCAAGGATTTGCAGTGAGTACGGCACAATTAGATGCCGTAGTGGCGCAAATTCCAGCCTTTCAAAGTAATCAACAATTTTCGCAAGCACAATTTGCGATGGTGTTGAATCGTTTAATGTATACCCCTGAGCAGTTCATGACTGATTTGCGTAGCATGATGCTAGTTAATCAAGTCCGCAATGGTATCGCATCCAGTAGCTTTGCTTTAGGCAATGAAACCACTCGTTTTATTTCGTATTTAAAGCAACAACGTGATCTGGGGTACTTAGTTATTCCAGCCGTACGTTTCAAAACACACATCAAACCCACTGAGACACAAATTAATAGTTATTATCACCAACATCAAGATAATTTTATGACGCCAGAGCAGTTAAGTATTTCTTATTTGGAGATCACACCGCAAATGTTAAATGCACAGATCAACCCGACGGCAGCTGAGCTACAAGCCTATTATCAAACTAATATTTCTAATTATGTCACACCCGCAAGTTGGCATGTGGCACAAATCGTGTTAAATGTGCCAGCCAATGCAACTGCGGCACAACTCGCTGACTTAAATAAAAAATTATTGGATATTAAGCAACAAGCGGTAAAGGGTGTGTCATTTGTAGTATTAGCGAAGAAATATTCTGATGATGTGTTATCGGCTGAAAATGGCGGAGAATTACCTTGGTTTACCGCGGGCTCATTGGATCCGACGTTTGAAAAAACTGTGGTAAGTTTGAAAACAGGTGAAATATCAGCACCCGTACAAACTCAATATGGTATCGAACTAATTAAACTATTAGCGACGAAACCGCAAACGACCAAAGCTTTTACAAGCGTCAAATCGCAAATCATCCAAGCCTATAAGAGCCAACAATTGCAAAACTTGATCGGTACGAAAAATGAAACCTTAGCAAATGCCACCTTTGAAAACCCGAGTACCTTACAACCCGCGGCACAGCAATTAGGACTCGCGATACAAACTACGCCATTATTTACCCGTAGTAGTGAGAAGACAGGTATTGCGGCGGATCCTAATGTCGTCGGTGTAGCGTTTAGCGATAATGTCTTGCAACAAGGTAACAATAGCGATGTGCTGACACTTAAAGATGGTAGTTTATTAGTGGTACGAGTGAATAAGCATCTTGCTGCCACACTCAAACCGCTCGATGCTGTTCGTCCGTTTATTGAGCAACAATTAATTCAACAAGGAGCGGAGCAACAAGCAATACAGTTGGGACAACAATTATTAGCACAGTTAAAAACGCCGAATGTTTCAGCTACGGCGGTTGCTACGAGTCATAAATTGGTTTGGACCGTACGTACTAATGTGGGTCGTGAAGTGACTGGAATTAATCCCGAAATTTTACAGCAAGCCTTTAATATTTCACCACCTGCGACTAATCAAAAATGGTCGGTCACTGGCGTGGAATTAAGTAATGGTGATTACGCGATTGTCGGTGTGAGTAAAGTGGTTAATGCCACCACGAATGCAGTTGCTGAAAAGCAACTGGCTATCTATCAGAAGCAAATTACAGATTTATTGGGTCAAGCGAGCTATGGCGCTTATATGCAAGCTCAAAAAGATCAGTCGACGATTAAGGTGTTTGAGTAGTTTGTCATCCTGAACTTGATTCAGGATCTAGGTTCCGGCTCGGAGGCCGAAATGACAAGGTGAGACGACGGATTATTCTTTAATTGATCGGATGCTTCTTTCAATATTCGCCACATCGGCGGTGTAATCCACACCCTTAACATGAAAGCCAAATAATCGATAAAAATCATCGCGATAGCCGACTAGATCAGTTAATTGATTAATATTCTCAGTCGTCACTTGCGGCCAGATCGTAGCAACAGCGGCTTGTATTTCTGCCTGCATCTCACGATCATCTAATCTAATAAAGCCATTTTTGTCGTATGAGGCTGAATTTTTTGCATAAAGAAAATCGGAAAATAGGCGATACATTTGTTCGATACAGCCTTCATGTAAATTCTTGTATTTCATCACACGGTATAAAATCGCGGCATACAATGGGACTACGGGAATGGCAGCTGCTGCTTGCGTGACGACAGCTTTATTAACTGAGATAATGGCTTGGCCATCAATAGGTGATAATTTTGTAGCTAATAACTGAGCCGTTTTTTCTAGGTGTTCTTTCGCTTTACCAATCGTGCCATTACGATATACGGCATTCGTCAGATCAGGACCGATATACGAATACGCGACTGTTTTACATCCCTGATTTAATACCTTGGCGTTCAGCAGTGCATCAATCCATAATTCCCAATCTTCACCGCCCATAACTTTGACAGTATTGTTAATATCTTCTTCGGTTGCGGGTTCAATACTCACTTCACTGATCTCACCCGTCAGAACATTGACCGTTTTTTCTCGATAGGTTTTACCGATGGGTTTGAGTGTCGAGTTGTACGTTTCACCCGTCATGGGATCTGTGCGGCGAGGAGACGCTAAACTATAAATAATTAAATCAATGCCTCCAGTATTTCCATTAGCCCAATCGTGTTTAACGATATCGATAACCTGTTGTTTAATTTCATTAGAAAATGCATCGCCATTAATTGTTTTGGCGTAGATTTTTTCTGCTGTGGCAAATTCTTCGAAGGCGGCCGTATTATACCAACCAGTAGATGCCGTGCGTTTATCACTCGCTGGCTTTTCAAACATAACACCTAAGGTAGCGGCGTTGGCACCGAAGGCCGCGACAATGCGACTGGCTAGGCCATAACCGGTCGAGCACCCGATCACTAAAACATTGTTTAATATGGTTTTGGCACCGCTAATGGGTGGTTGCGAACGAACATAATCGATCTGCTGACGCACATTTTGCGCACAGCCATCAGGGTGCGCCGTGGTACAGATAAAGCCGCGTACTTTGGGTTCGATGATCATGATGAAACTCCTTATGAATAGTCTGTCATCATATCGTGAAGTCACTAAAATATGAATCTCATTTTGTCATTAAAACAGTTTTTAATAAAAAAATAAGGACTTAACCAGGGCTCTATAGAACACCATGCTATAATTGAAGCTGGATCAACTTTCAAGGGGACTCGATATCATATGATGAATTATTTGTATCAATCGCAAAATTGGGCTAAGAGCTGTTTAGTTGGGGCATTTTTTTTATTGGCACTCCTCTTTTCATCGATCAATCACTTACCCTGGGTCGTGTTTTTGATTTGGCTACAGACTCCGGTGTATCTCATTCACGAATTTGAAGAGCATGTTTTTCCGGGTGGTTTTAAAAAGTCTATTAATATGTCGGTTTTCAAATCCACGGATCCTAACCTGCCATTAGATGATAAAGGTATCTTCTGGATTAATATCCCATTTATTTGGATCATGTTTCCCGTATGTGCGATTTTAGCGCAAAACTATTCTGTTTCCATTGGTGCCATACCAACCTGCTTTGCGTTATTCAATGCCACACTGCACATTATGTTTCTGATTATAAAACGTCGCTATAATCCAGGATGTCTTGCCAGTATTTTCTTAAATTATCCAACCGGTATTTATACGTTGTATGTTATGCAGCAACAAGGCGCCTTAGGTTGGCATGTAGGCTTGTATTCGCTCCTGATTGCGGCGCTAAGTCATGCGGGAATGATTGGTTTTGTAGTGCTGCATAGTCGACATGTTATGAAGAAAATCTCGGCGAAATAGCTTTATCCTAAGCTTTTTCCAGTAATTCTCGCACTCATTAAAGTTGAGCAATCGCAAGGGTTAGTGGTTGATAAAAAAATAGCTTTCGTAGACTTTCATGTTAAATTTGTCTTTTGAAGGAGAACTCAATATAATTTCGCGCACACGGGGGATGAACCCCGCGTGGCGACTTAAGGAGAGAGCTGCGCTTCTCCCCTTAAGAAACCCCATTGCTTTGTGCCCGTGGCAAGCCACGGGGAATAAATTTTAACAAAGTGTTTGCTTAATATCGATAATCAAACGTTAGTGCTTAATGTGGTTCTGCCCCAACAACTCACGCATTTTCGCTTGGATCACATCAATGGCGATGCGGTTGGCGCCGCCGCGCGGTACGATGATGTCGGCATAGCGTTTGGACGGTTCGATGAATTGTAAGTACATTGGACGGACGGTGTCTTGATATTGTGTTAACACGCACTCTAATGTGCGCCCCCTCTCGTTGATATCACGTGATAAACGACGAATTAAACAAATATCGAGCGGAGAATCCATAAAAATACTCATGTCAAATAGATCACGTAATTTTTGATCCGTAAATAATAATATACCTTCAATGACGATGATCGCATGCTGACCGACATTTTTAGTGTGTGCTGATCGTAAGTGTTGTGAATGATCATAAATTGGTACGTGTACCGTCTGGCCATTTTGTAATTGTTGTAAATGTTGACATAATAAATCGTGATCAAATGCATCAGGATGATCGTAGTTCATTTTGGCGCGTTCTTCTAAAGAAAGATAAGGGCGATCTTTATAGTAAGCGTCTTCGGAGATCACCACGACTTGATCGGAACCCAGCTCGTTAATAATCGTATTGGCTAATAAACTTTTTCCTGAACCAGAAGGGCCTGAGATGCCAATGATGATTGTTTTCGTTTGCATAATGGTTCCATACCTCGGCTATATTGCGAGAGATTATATAACAGACCTGCAAATTAGTACAAAAACAATTTCCAGAGAAGCGCGCCTAATACTCCACCTAATAGCGGTCCGAAGATCGGGATCCAAGCGTATCGCCAATCCGAGGAGCCGCGGCCGGGGATCGGCAAAATGGCATGAGCAATTCGTGGGCCTAGATCGCGTGCCGGGTTAATCGCATAGCCGGTGGGGCCACCCAACGAAAGACCAATCCCCCAGACTAATAGGCCTACCATGTAGGGACCCATTCCCGGAGCTAAATGACCTACGGTGGCTCTACCAAAGATGGCACCTACGCCAATGACCAAGATGGCGCTGCAAAGGATCTCAGTTAACAGATTAGAGGGATAGTTACGAATGGCTGGAGTGGTGCAAAATACAGCCAATTTAGCAACCGGATCATCGGTGACGGCCCAGTGAGGCAGATAAATTAACCAGACGAGTACTGCGCCACAGAATGCGCCCACCGTTTCAACTAACATGGTGGTGCACATTTGCGGAAAAGAATAGCTGTCATGTAAGAGGTATTTGGCGAAAGTAATGGCTGGATTTAAATCCGCATTCGGTGAGCCTGAAGATTGGGCAACAAAAACACCCATGACGACAGCGATAAACCAACCACTGGTAATGACGATCCAGCCGCCGCCATAACCCTTGGATTTTTTTAATAGGACATTGGCAACTGCGCCACTACCAAAAATAATCATTACCATCGTGCCAAGAAATTCGCCTACTAGATTAGTCATCGTTGATCCTTTTTAATAATACTAAGGTTTAAATTTATTCTCCGTGGCTTGCCACCTTATTACTGAAAATAAGCATTTTACTTCATACTGACTTGAAAAGAATGATTTGTTAATTGAAAAATCTATTGGCACAGCGTTTTCAACATGGATGCCGTTTATATCGTAAAATAATCTTCTAAAGGTATGCGTGTAGTCTAACTCAAAAAATTCTTTAAAAACGCGTCCATCAAAATTAGGGTATCGATAGATGAAGTTGGGTAATATTCTCTTATAATTGATTATAAACAAAATTGTTAACACCTGATCTTCCGACATTTTTTTCATGAGAATAAACGAATTTTCATTTTTATCAAGAATGTCCTTTTTTTGATCTTTAATAGAGTTTTTAGCTGCTAGTTCAATCTCTCTGAAATGTGTTTCAATCATCAACCCTATGGTTTTTAGGGTGGTTCTTTGTTGTTGATTTTCCTTCGTTAAGTTCATTTTACGATAAATTAACTCTGGGTCATTAAATAACTGAGGCCACAAGGAAGCAAAATAATACTGTTTAGAAAGTGGGTGACTTTTACCCAAAATAGCCCGCTCATAGGTTGCAACATCTTTCACCGAAAAATCATTCAATAAGGGATTTAAAACGGTTTTCATTAGATCGTTAAGCGGACAAATTTCAGGAAGGGTTGATAGCCAATCACGGGTTTCTAATGTGCTTTTACTAGCAATGAGACGATTTCGAAAACACACTAATT
Source organism: Gammaproteobacteria bacterium (assembly GCA_009692385.1). Lineage (GTDB taxonomy): Bacteria > Pseudomonadota > Gammaproteobacteria > JABDGN01 > JABDGN01 > SHZH01. The sequence goes on from SHZH01000018.1 coordinate 15,254, forward strand.
TTCTTACAGTCAACTTATCGGGATAAACATTCGAATAATGATTGACTAGGCGGCGGATAAAATGGAACACGCCATAAAGCCAATCATTTTCTTTAGCTAAAGCAGGATAGACGTGGTATATTATTTCATCATCTTTTTTTGTATAGCTATATGTAAATGATTGATGTACCGAGTTTCGGCGACGAAAAGCATCATTTTTAATACCCACTGTTAATTGATTATTTTCCGAGAATGGCACAATTTCACCCGTACTGCCAGTCACTTCGCAATTAATTTTCGCTTTGGCAAGCACGGTTAAAAATCTGGCGCCAAGGCTACTATTTAAGCTTGGCGCTCCCTCTTGTAAAAGAAAATCTTGTGGATGCGGCTGCATCGCAAAGCAAGATATAAATGTAAATTTAAAAAACTTATTCTGTTGGTCAGCGGGTAAGTTCTTAATTGCCGTGACAAAGCTGTTCGCAATTTCTTCTATATCAAATTTTTGATAAAAATGCCCCATGCGATTGGTAAGCTCTACTTTACGCGAATGCCCCATTCGATCGCTAAGCTCTACTTCATTCCAAAGAGCATGGCCGACAATACATATTTCAGTCATGCTTTGGTCATGTTTAAACGCCTGGCTGAGCCGATCTACAAGCCCCGGACCATTATCCCAAGCAATAATTGTTTGGTTATCATCTGCGATAGTTTGACTTTTCTGCCAATCACGCTGAATACTGTGGGCGAGTTTATAAAGGTAATCGTCAACCTTCATACCTACATCCAAGAGATATAATATCCGTTTAGAAGACGCTTCAGCTTGTGTGGTAATTGGCATAACTATCCTTAATTATTTTAGGCCTTACGCAAAAAACAATCTGCTTTGTTGCAAACTCCTCATGTATATTTATATACATTCCGGTATTTTCGCTCATTTGTGCCTCGCATCTCATCTTTTGGCCTAAGTCCCAATTTGTTACTAGTAACCAATAATGATATACAATTAATGAAATATTACCAATTGTTATAGATTAGTCATCGTTGATCTTTTTTAATAATACTAAGGTTGCACCTAAACCACCTTGTTTGGGTGGTGCTGAACAAAAGGCAATCGCATATGAAGATTGCCGTAAAAATTTGTGTACGCTATTTTTTAGCACGGGATGCTTATCCGGACTATTATGACCCTTGCCGTGAACTACGGCAACTACGCGAAAATTTCGGTTACGACAACGCTCCAAAAATAGAGCTAATTGTTCTTCAGCTTGAAGTAGGGTCATGCCATGTAAGTCTAGGCTTGCCTGGCAACGCAACGCTCCAGTCTGTAGTTCGCGCATTTGCCGCGCCTGTACACCAGATTGTTTAAAATATAAACTGTGATCCGCATCAACAAAAGGAACATTAATCTTGGTATTAAGCTCAATCTCGGGAAGCATTAATTCGGTAGGTTGCTTAAGAAGTTTGGGTGGACGTTTGCTGGGGGTAGGGCGGATGCGTTGCGTAGCAGGTAATGGTTTCACCTTGATCATGCTCATGCGAAATAGATCGTTGTCATTATTTTCGTGGTCACTGGACATCGAGTATCTCCCTAGATCATGATACTATCATACAATCATGACGTATTACCAAGAGAAGCAGCGTGTGCAATTTAAAACCGTAGCCGATGCCCTGAGCTGGGCAGAAAAAGAGTTTACTCAAGCTGATTTATATTTTGGCCATGGTACGGATAATGCGTGGGATGAAGCCGTTGCCATCTTGATTTATGTGTTGCAATGTCCGCCGAATGTGGAGCGTGATGTATTAGAGCAAGCACTGACGGCCAAACAAAGTAAGCAACTTTTAGATTTATTTAATAAGCGGATCAAACAAAAAACTCCCGTACCTTATTTGACGCAGCAAGCCTGGTTTTGTGGATTTCCATTTTTTGTTGATGAACGTGTACTCATTCCACGCTCACCGATGGCGCAGTTGATTGACAATGAATTTCGACCTTGGATTGATCCCAATAAAGTCAAAAATATTTTAGATCTTTGTACGGGGAGTGCCTGTATAGCGATTGCGTGTGCGCACGTATTTCCGAATGCACACGTAGCGGCTAGCGATTTATCAGCAGATGCTTTGGACGTAGCAAAAATTAATGTCGTGCAACATGACTTGCAAAAACGAGTACAGTTATATCAAAGCGATTTATTTTCTAACTTGCCTAATAAAAAATACGATATTATTATTAGCAATCCGCCATATGTCGATGCTGAAGATATGGCCGGCCTACCCGCTGAATATCAGCATGAACCCGAATTAGCGTTAGCCGCAGGGAATGATGGCTTGTTATTAGTAAACAAAATTTTAAAGCAAGCTAAAGATCATTTAACACCAAACGGTATTCTAGTCGTGGAAGTCGGCAATAGCGGAGCGGCACTCGAAGCAGCCTATCCCCATTTACCATTAGTATGGTTAGATTTAGGTGATGATACCGATGGCGTGTTTTTATTATCGGCGGCGGATCTGAGGTAAGATGTCAACTATGCAACAACCCACTAAATTTCTAGTTATTCAACTTCGACAAATCGGTGACGTATTAATTTCGACTACGGTCTGTGAAACGCTGAAAAAAAACTTTCCCACTGCTCAAGTGGATTACATGGTGTATCCGTATGCCGAAGCGATTGTCAAAAATAATCCAGCGATTGATAATATTATTGTCGTGCCCAATGGTATGGGCAAGGGCGCATTGCGTAAGATGTGGGGTGCACTAAAATTTATACGTCGACAAAAATACGATTATGCAATTGATATTGTTAACACTCCAAAATCGGGGTGGATCACCGCTTTAAGCGGTGCAAAAGTGACCATCGGCCGTGGGTCAAAAAAAATTCGTCAGTGCTTTTATGATATTAAAGTTGCTGATGATAAAAACTTTCTTGCCACAGTTTCGGCGAGTTACTCCGTCAAAAATCGATTGTTGTTGTTAACACCGATCAGTAAAAATTTACAATGGATAGTGCGCTATCAAGTTTACTTGTCTGCTCAAGAATTAACTAATGCCCGTGATTTAATGTTGCAAGCGGGCATTAATTCTTCACGCCCCATATTCTTCTTTATGCCGGGTTGTCGAGCCCCGGATCGTGATCCAGGACGCAATCAATGGCCGGTTGATTATTTTGTGACGATTATGAATCATTGTATTGAAAAATATCAGGCACAAATTATAACTTATCCTGGACCGGGACAATTAGTGCAGGTCGAAGCCCTACGCAAAGAAATTAAGCAGCCGCAAAATTTTTTCATTTTTAAAAATGGCAACCTGCGTGAATCAGCCGCGATGATTGCGCAAAGTGATTTGTATATCGGTAATGACACTGCGCCGCACCATGTCGCCATGGGTTTTGATACACCGTCCGTGGCAACGTTTGCCCCCCGCATCAATTATCGGGATTGGCAGCCGGGCGATGCTCCCCGTCATCTAGCCTTGGCTGCTCAAGAAGCGTTAAATTTAACGGATGCTGAATATCTAAAAAACATCAGTCGCTGTGATCGTGATGTTGCGTACGAACAACACTGTTATCGCAAAATGACCCCCGATTTGTTAATGCCGAAAATTGATACTTTGTTTGACGCAACATACAAAAAAGTACATTCATGATGTGCGCAGCTAATTTCCTAACGGTTTTCTTTTTTCAATGGTGCATCCTTTATTGTTTGCGCTTATTTGGTTCGTCGTATCGTCGTCCCGTATTGCGCGATTATTTTTACTTATTGCTCGTATCATTAGTGAGTAGTATCATAATTTTCGTTAACAATATGGCACTGAGTTTGATCATGGTTTTATTGTTAGTGACTCTATTTATTTTACAATGGCTCAATATTATTTTGTTACAAGCGTTTCGTTTCAAAGTTAATTGGCCGACAATCAGAATATTTTTTACGGGGATGGGGCACTTCAAAGAGGAGTTTCAAGAGTTGTGGCCAGTTTTGTTAGATGATCCAAAATTATTAATACTACCGCTTTGGGTAGTATTAATAGATTGTGCTTTATTTTATTTTTCACCGACCGCATTAGCGTATGTGTTTGCAGCATTTGTTGTCTATTTTATAGCGTGTATTACTAAATCACGTTTCGACAAACGTTCGATTATTTTTTGGTTACTAACCATCGCATTAGCAGAATATTTAATATATATCAGCCACTTGATTATTTTACCGAAATCAATACTACTCACCTGGATTTATTGCGCCATTATATTATTACTTATAATGGGCTTGAGTTATGGTTTAATTATTGCCAAAAACTACACTTCCCAGTTTTGGCAATTACCAGAATTATTGACAGCACAATTTCGTGACGATAAATTGCCATTAACTGTTTTAATGGAACCACCTGTTTTGAAAAATAATGATTTAGTGCTTGCGGAGCTTAATTACCAAGCTAGCCAAAAGACTGAATTATTCGGCTTATGCCGTAATGCTAATGTGATCTTTATCACAGTGGAATCATTATCAAATTGTTACTTTACGGTGGATCAACCGCAAACAACAATCATGCCCTGGTTTACCCGTTTGCAGCAACATGCCTTGAATTCTCAATGTCACATTACACCGAGCTCGTTGACGAATAATGCGATCCATGCGATTTACGCCGGTGGTTATCGTGAACGTCGTTCATATCCACATTTACAATTGCTATGTCAGCAGGGCTACCACACGAGTTTTGTGACCAGTCAAAAAGCCCATGAGTTTAATTTGGATAAAATGTTGCAGAAAATAGGCTTTGCACAAATTATCGATAATGTTTCGTTATCCACGAAGCGACATCAACGCTTAACAGATCCTGATTTTTTCGCACAAATTCCGCAATTACTGGGTAAAAAATCAGCATCGCCGTTATTTTTGCAAATTATGAATAATCAAACCCACGGTCCTTACTTTACCTACCAAGAAAAACATCTAGATCGCAAAACCCGTTATTTGGCATCGATTAATGAAACAGATCAAACACTAGAAAAATTTGTGCAGCAATTAGGTAGTACTATCGATTTGAGCAATACGATCATTGTTTACACAGCTGATCATGGTGAGTCATTTGGTGAAGAGGGTTATACTTCACATGGCAATGCCATTATTCAACCACAGATCCAAGTGCCATGCCTCATTTATCATCCGAAATTAACGGCGCAAACGATACCGTTTAGTACGCATTTTGATTTAATGCCAACGCTTTTGAATTTACTGGGGATCGATTATACCTATGAAGTACTGGGTGCCAGCCTAGATATCTCAGGCGGGCGAGCAGCTAAACGCGCCGAGCACTGCGTAGTGTATAGTGAAAGCCGGATGGGCAATACGCCTAGTAGTTTCGGTATTATCACTCCCCAACAAAAGATTTATTTTGATCGCATGTTGGAGCAATATGAGATCCGTGATCTGCATGATCACATTTTACAAACCCTGACTGGTGAAAATTACAATTATCATCTAAAATTATTACTAAGAGCTTTGAATAATCGAGGTCTGATTTATTAGGAGGCAATCATGCGAATGGATAAACTAACAACTCAATTTCAAACGGCGTTGTCGGAAGCGCAATCTTTGGCCGTTGGGCGTAATAATACGCAAATTGAACCACTCCATTTAATGCAGGCTTTGCTTGAACAAAATAATGGTAGTGCACCGTATTTATTAAAAGATGCGAACATGCGTGTACCTGTCGTGCAAGATGCGTTAAACAAAGCGTTGGATGATTTACCCCAAGTTAAAACCGCCACAGGGGACATTCAAATTTCTGCGGATCTAAACCGTTTATTAAACTTGACCGACAAGCTCGCTCAAGAACGTAATGACCAATATATTTCGGGTGAACTATTTGTGTTGGCCGCCGTTGAAGATACCGGTCGACTCGGTAAAATTTTACGCGATGCGGGTGCGACGAAGAAATCAATGATTGCTGCCATTGAAAAACTCAGAGGAGGCGAAGCTGTGAACGATCCGAATGCGGAAGACCAACGCCAAGCCATTAAAAAATATACTACTGATTTAACGGAGCGTGCTGAGCAAGGTAAGCTGGATCCGGTTATTGGTCGCGATGAAGAAATTCGTCGCTGTATTCAAGTGTTACAACGTCGGACTAAAAACAATCCTGTTTTAATTGGTGAACCGGGCGTGGGTAAAACAGCGATTGTGGAAGGCTTAGCGCAACGGATTGTTAACGGCGAAGTGCCGGATGGTTTAAAGAATAAACGCTTATTATCACTCGATCTGGCGGCGTTGATTGCGGGCGCGAAATTTCGGGGTGAATTTGAAGAGCGCCTTAAAGCTTTGCTCAAAGATCTGTCGAAACAAGACGGCCAGATCATTTTATTTATTGATGAAATTCACACCCTGGTCGGTGCGGGTAAAGCCGAAGGTGCGATGGATGCGGGTAATATGTTAAAGCCAGCCTTAGCCCGTGGTGAGTTACGCTGTGTCGGGGCAACGACTCTAGATGAGTACCGTAAATATATTGAAAAAGATGCCGCTCTTGAGCGTCGTTTTCAAAAAGTACTCGTTGATGAGCCGTCGGTTGAAGACACGATTGCGATTTTACGTGGTTTGAAAGAACGTTATGAGTTACACCATGGCGTGGATATTACTGATCCGGCGATCGTGGCAGCCGCCGTGATGTCACATCGTTATATTGCCGATCGGATGTTGCCCGATAAAGCCATTGATTTAATTGATGAAGCGGCGAGTCGCATTCGCATGGAAATTGATTCTAAACCAGAATGTATGGATAAATTAGAGCGGCGTTTAATTCAATTAAAAATTGAACGCGAAGCCATGAAAAAAGAAAAAGATGAAGCCTCGAAAAAACGCTTGGATTTATTACAATCTGAAATCGATAGTTTGGGTAAACAATATGCCGATCTAGAAGAGATCTGGAAAACTGAGATGGCGGCGATGCGCGGCGCTAATGAAATTAAAGCTGAGCTTGATCGAGTACGACTTGAATTAGAAACTGCGCGGCGTGCGGGTGATTTTGCGCGGATGTCTGAATTACAATACGGTAAAATTCCTGAATTAGAAAAACAATTAATTTCTGCGGGTAAAGAAGAAGAGAGACCTCAGCCGCAATTAGTACGTAATAAAGTGACTGAAGAAGAGATCGCCGAAGTCGTGTCTCGCAGTACGCGTATTCCTGTCTCAAAATTAATGGAAGGTGAAAAAGAAAAACTATTACGCATGGAATCATTCTTGCATAAAAAAGTGATCGGTCAAGATGAAGCCGTTATTGCCGTGTCAAATGCGATCCGTCGCTCGCGTGCGGGTCTATCCGATCCAAATCGTCCCATTGGTTCATTCTTATTTCTAGGACCGACGGGTGTGGGTAAAACTGAATTAAGCAAAGCACTGGCTGAGTATATGTTTGATACGGAAGACGCAATGATCCGTATTGATATGTCGGAATTTATGGAGAAGCATTCAGTCGCTCGCTTAGTGGGTGCGCCGCCTGGATATGTCGGTTACGAAGAGGGTGGTTACTTAACGGAAGCGGTGCGTCGTCGTCCTTACTCTGTGATTTTACTAGATGAAGTCGAAAAAGCGCATCCCGATGTATTTAACATCTTATTACAGGTATTAGATGATGGTCGCTTAACCGATGGTCAAGGCCGTACAGTTAATTTTCGCAACACCTTGATCATTATGACCTCAAACTTAGGTTCAAGCGTGATCCAAGAAATGGCATCCTTAGGTGATCACGAAAAAATGCGTGAAGCGGTGCTTGAAATGGCCGGCAGCCATTTCCGTCCGGAATTTATCAATCGTATCGATGCGGCAGTTGTGTTCCATCCATTAAAAGCTGAACAAATTCGCGAAATTGCCGAAGTACAAATTCGTCGTTTGTCGAATCGTTTGAAAGATCGTGATATGCGTTTGAATTTGACGCCCGAAGCTTACAACTTTTTAGCCGAAGTCGGCTACGATCCAGTCTACGGTGCTCGCCCACTAAAACGTGCTATACAACAATATATTGAAAACTCCTTGGCGCAAGATTTACTACAAGGAACATTCAAACCCGGTGATACGATCAACGTTGTGCGCGAAGGGGATAAATTAACCTTTAGCAAATAGCGAAGTGTTAATTTTTTTATGATCCGCGTATTGCAAAAGTTCGTAAAGTATATTCTAATGGCCCCACTATCTAAACGAGGTTAGAAGAATGAATTCAAGTAAACCACTTAAGATTGGCTTTATCGCATTAGTTCTTTTAATTACAGTCTCCATCGATAGTATTCGTAACCTGCCATCTACCGCTTTATTTGGCCCCTCATT
>SHZH01000019.1 GCA_009692385.1 Gammaproteobacteria bacterium
CATGCACTAAAAGCGTGTGCCCACCTGAGACTAATAACACAACAAAAGGATAGTCGGGCTTATTAATTTCAAGCATTGGCGCTAATAAATGCCCCTCTAAATGATTGATGCCTAATGCCGGAATTTTTAAACTCCAAGCTAAGCTGCGAGCCACCGCCGCACCGGCTAATAACGCACCCATCAAACCTGGACCTGCGGTGTAGGCAATTCCTTCTAATTGCGTCAGCTCACAGTGTGCTTGCTTTAATGTTTGGCGGATCAGTGGAATAATTTTACGCGCATGATCACGCGACGCGAGTTCCGGCACGACACCACCAAACTCATCGTGGAGTATGGTTTGACTATAAATTTGATGCGCCAGCAACCCGCGAGTGGAGTCATAAATCGCCACAGCGGTGTCATCACAGGAAGTTTCAATGGCTAGAATTAACATAGAAAGAGTATATCCTAACCACTGCTTGGTATATACTAACTGGCTCTTAATTTCACTCATCAATAATAAACAGGAGATAACTATGTATAAAAAACTATTATTCGGCGCTGCGCTATTTTGCGGTTTTAGCACATTTGCTAATGCACACAATTTGGTGGATATTGATGGCACGTATATGTGTTCGGTAAACGATACCGTTGCCAAGAATACGCACGCAACAGGCCGCTTTACCTTAGCCGCTCAGGGTAATATTTATGCGGTTACGCAATTGAATACTGATGGCACGCAATCTGTGCCAAATGAATACCATATTTTTGGGATGCGTTCTGGTAATGTTTTATCGTTGGTTTATCAAAATGTGAAAGATGCGAATGTGTTCGGTTTGGAACAAATGAAAATCAGTAAAGACGGAAAAACCTTAATGGGTACTTTTATTTATTGGAACCAATTTGCGACCAAAAATATGGAAGTGTGCAAACGCGTTTAATGTTTTGAATCATTTTTGACGACGCGCAAATTCGGCTTAATTGCCGGATTTGGGCGTTTAATGGGGTTTTTCACTTTGGGATCCGGTGGTGTGGGATCGACTTCTTGGCCTTCTTCGTTGAAGATCATGCCATGACCATTCTCTTGGGCATAGATTGCTAAAATAGCGGCGATTGGTGCATAAACTTCGGTGGCAACTCCGTTAAAACGCGCGTTAAATTCTAAATGTTCATTGGTGACCAATAAATCACGCACGGCTTCATCAGAAACATTAAAAATAATACGACTGTCTTCAACGTATTGACGCGGCACTTCGACATGTTCTGCATCCGCATTGACGATCACATAGGGCGTACAACCATTATCAACGATCCATTCAAACAAAGCGCGGATCAAGTATGGCTTGGTGGAGGTTAAAATCTGACTTTCCATCTTCATGTCTCCTAACGTAACTCGCGCTCTAACTCAGTTAGGCTGCTTTGAAATGCTGGAATTTTAAAAATACGTTCAGCATAATCATAGATCACATCTGCTGATTCTGGCAAACTGATCTCTAAACTGGGTAAACGCCACAACAAGGGTGCCAAATAACAGTCGAGTAATGAAAACTCATCACTCATAAAAAATGGCTTTTTACTAAATAATGGCGCGGATGATAGCAAGCTTTCACTTAATTGCTTACGTGCGACGGTGACTTCTTTAGCATTGACGGCAAGGTTGATCGTTTCATAATGTCCATACCAATCTTGGCGCATGCGATGGGTAATGGTGCGGCTATTGGCGCGAGCCACCGGATAGACGGGCAACAATGGTGGATGTGGAAAACGTTCATCCAGAAATTCCATGATCACATCAGCTTGATACAAGACGAGATCGCGCTCTACTAAGGTAGGGAGTGTGCCATAAGGATTTAAATCGAGTAAATCTTCGGGTTTAGTTTCGGGATCGACTTCTACGATATCAGCCGGTACGCCTTTGATGGCTAACACCAGACGGATCTGGTGACTATAGGGATCGCACTGACCTGAAAATAATGTCATAACTGAGCGACGATTTGTTAACGAGACCATGCTTTATACTCCGGATAAATCGGTTGCGCAGTATAACAAACAAACCCCTCAAGCTTGGTTTTTGTACAAACGACGAGCAATAAAAAAAGCGCACTGGCGTGCGCTTTTTTTTGCAATGATAAAATTAACGTTTTGAGAACTGAGTCGCACGACGAGCGCCGCGTAAGCCGACTTTTTTACGTTCAACTTCACGAGCATCACGGGTTACAAAACCGGCAATACGCAAAATACGACGATATGATTTTGGATCCAGTGAATCAGTACCATTTACTTCTTCATCATGCTTGATTAACGCACGGGTAATACTATGACGAATGGCACCTGCTTGACCACTCGCACCACCACCGTGCACCGTAATAAAATAATCAAATTGGCTCGCTTCACCAATTAGCTCGATAGGTTGCATCACGATCATTCGTGAAGTACCGCGACCAAAATAATTCTCTAAGGTCCGACCATTAATAGTCATGTTACCTTTGCCAGATTTCAAAAACACACGGGCTGATGCACTCTTGCGTCGGCCAACAGCATTGGTAGAAGTAGGAATAGTTGCAGCTTTTGCCATAAATAAATATCTCGCTTAAATTTCTAAAACTTGTGGTTGTTGTGCAGTATGCGGATGTTCGCTACCGGCATAAACCTTCAATTTGCCAAGCATAACGCGTCCCATTGGACCTCTAGGCATCATACCTTTTACTGCGATTTCAATAGGTCGAGTCGCATCTTTTTGCAGTAAATCTTTAAACGTCGTTTCTTTTAATTTACCAGGCTGGCCACTGGTGCGGTAATACATTTTGTCATTGGCTTTATTACCCGTAATACGGATCTTCGCCGCATTAGTAACGATAATATAATCACCGGTATCAACATGGGGAGTAAAATCGGTTTTATGCTTGCCACGTAAACGACGGGCTACTTCTGAGCACAAACGGCCCAGGACTTTATCAGTCGCGTCAATGATAAACCAATCCTGCTTAACAGTTTCGGCGTTGGCGCTTTTAGTGGTCTTTAAATTCATGGTTATTTTCCAGGTTCTTATAAAATAGAGGGCGGATTGTACCTAAGGATGACTGGCTACACAAGCGGTTTTTAACATTTGACTCAACGGCAGGATGGGCACGCGCAACGTGCCCCTACACGGGCACCGGATCTGTCGTAGGGGCACGTTGCGCGTGCCCTCCCCCCCATTAATCTATCAACAATCGTGTAACAATCTCGTCTTCTTTAAGATGTTTTTCAATGATTTCATCGACATCATCTTCATCTTTATAGGTATACCAGATCCCTTCTGGATAGATCACAACGCAAGGGCCTTCGGCGCAGCGGCCTAGGCAGCCGGCTTTACTGACCCGGACTTGCTCATCTAAGGTTAGGTCTTCGCTGGCGACTTTTTCTTTGGCGTAGGTAAACATCTCGGCAGCGCCCGCTTGGGCGCAGCATTTTTTGTTATTGTCTTTTTGGTTGGTACAGAAGAAAATGTGTTTGTTGAAATGCATCGCGAATTCCTCGTAGGGGCGACCTGCCGGTCGCCCTCCTCACTAACCGCCCGTTCCAAATTCAGGAGGGCGACCGGCAGGTCGCCCCTACAATTCATATCGTAAAATAAATTTACTCGCTCAGATGTACCTGAACCTGACTCAAGATCACATTTGCCGCTGAGGCACCGATACGATCGGCAAATCGTTCAAATGGATTTGGTTTAATGGTGTAATCCACAATCTTATCTTCTTTGATCACATCGCGGGCGACAAACCCTGTACTACCATAGCCATCAATCAAACCTAGTTTTTTGGCCTGGACACCCGTCCAAATTAAACCACTAAAAATATCAGGATCATTTTTTTGTAATCGATTACCCCGACCAGCTTCCACAGCCGCAATAAATTGCTCATGTACAATGTCGACCATATTTTGTGCTATTTGTTGCGCAGCTGGATCGACGGGCGCAAACGGATCCATAAAGTCTTTATATTTACCGGCAATCACATTACGTTGCGTGATCCCCACTTTTTTCATCGCATCGGTAAAACCAAAACCTTTCATGATCACGCCAATCGAACCTACCATGCTCGCTGGATTGGCATAAATGTCTTTTGCCGCAGCAGCGATATAATAAGCACCCGACGCACAGATCTCGGTGCACACCGCATACACTGGAACCTTTGGATATTGATGACGCAAGCGCATGATCTCGGTATAAATATAATCCGATTGTACCGGACTACCACCTGGACTATTAATTCGTAGAATAACTCCTTTAGTACCTGGATCTTTCATCGCCATCCGTAAAGCACCCACTACTTTATTAGCATCAACCGGACCGTTTGCCATGATCTCACCTTCCAAACTAATCAAGGCAGTATGCGGCTCATCACGTAATACTTTGTAACTGGTTTGATCCGTACAAAATGTTACAAAGAACGCAATTAACACGGCCAAAATGAATAACTTGAAAAAAATCCCCCAACGACGTTTGCGACGTTGTTCTTTAATATATTCTTGTAATACTTGTGCTAACTGTGGATTATTTTCGTTTAAATTGGCTGAAAATGGCATGTTTTTCGACTCCTTCTGACTTTATTTTGTGTTTTATACTGGGCGTTTGCAGTATAACCCAAAAATTACGAACTCGTAAAAAATATTCGCGTTTTTCGAGTTTTGTGCTATTGTTAGTACGTGGTTAACACATATTTTACCCAACTAACTTACTTGTAGGAGATACAAAATGGCCGTAAAAAAAGCGAAACGTAAAGTTGTAAAAGCAAAAATAGTTAAAAAAGTGGCTAAAAAAACCGTTAAAAAAGTAGTCCAAAAAGCTGCTAAAAAAACAGTTGTAAAAGCGACTGTAGTTAAAAAAAGTGGTCCAAAAGTAAATTCTGTAAGTAAGAATTACTCTAAATCACAAATATTAGGTTATATGGCTGATCAAGCCGGCATTTCTAAAAAAGAAGCGGCTTGTGCATTGACTGCTATTGATGACTTAATTGCCGCTCATTTAAAATCTAATAGCACGGGTAGCTTTACCTTACCCGGATTGCTGAAATGCACCGTAGTACGTAAACCTGCAACCAAAGCGCGTAAAGGGATCAACCCTTTCACCGGTGAACCCGCTACGTTTAAAGCTAAACCAGCTCGTAACGTTGTAAAAATTCGTGCGTTGAAACGCTTGAAAGAAATTGTTAAATAATCTGATTATTTAATGATTAATAAAAATGGGTGCCTCAGCACCCATTTTTTATTCCTGCAAAAACTTATTAATCAACTCTGCCACCTTCACTGGCTCCGCCAAATGAATATGATGCGGTCCCCCTACACTCTCTAATTCTAAATGCTTGATGGCATTAATACGATGTGTCAGTAACTCATTACCAAAAATTACACCCTGTGTTGCTTCCACTTCCAATGTTGGCACGGTGATAGCCGCCAATAATTCAATGGCACGTTGCTCCGTAAAATCAGAAAAGGATTTTAATGATAAACGTGGATCGACACGCCAATGGTATCCTGCATTCGTTTCAATAATTCCACGTTCCGCTAACGTTAACATGGCCTCATATTTAACATCGGTTATTTGTGCTCGAGCTGCGATCATCGCATCGCGATCAGCGTAGATCTTGTAGGGTTTGCCTTCGACACGATAGAAGTTAGTGATCCATTGCGCTAAGCGTTCATCACCAATCGTACACTCTTCAGAGATCAATCCCATACTATCAATTAAAATTAGTCGATTCACTAAATGAGGGAACTCCACGCTCATAAAGCTGACAATAGCACCACCTAAAGAATGTCCCATTAAAATAATGGGTTGCGTACTCAATTGCAGGATAGCCTGAGTAAAAATCGTAATGAAATTTACAAAGCTATATTCTTCACCATGCGCTAGATCATCAGAATGTCCGTGACCCGGAAAATCGAACGCGACCACTTGATAATTCGTTAATAAGGGTGCTAACAAACTAAAGCTCGCAGCGTTATCTAACCATCCATGCAACGCAATGATCAAGGGTTGACCGCTCGTACCCCAACGCAAGCCGCGTAACGTTAGCTGCGGCAGATCTAGGGTGATCTCTTCTGGTTTTCTATGTTTCATGTACGGTATCTCGATATTCTTGAGTCTGCATTTCACTAAGACGACTCGCGGTGCGTTTAAATTCAAAGCATAATTTGCCATCGGTATAAAGTTCGTCAATCGGCACGGCGGCCGATATAATGAGTTGAGTGTGCGCATCATATAACACATCAATCAAATTAATAAAGCGCAACACGGCATCGACGGGGTATTCCGTCAAAACTGGAATATCACTTACAATAACGGTAATAAACTGCTTAGCAATGGCCAAATAATCTACTGCACCCGTACACGTAGCACACAACTCCACAAATCGAAACCAAACGGTATCGTTGCTATAAGATACACACTCTATAACACGACCATTAATAATGAGGGGTTTTTCTAATTTCCCCTCTACCGCCTGCGGGAAAGGGTAGGGTGAGGGTGTAGTTGTTTCACTACGCCGATAATCAACATTATTATCGACTTCTAGTACCGTCACATGTTGCTCGAGTAATTTAATCGCTGGCAAAAATCGTTCACGTTGCAGGCCACCTTGATATAAATTTTGGGGTGGAATATTAGCGGTAGTCACTAAACAAACACCCGCCGAAAATAAGGCTTGCAGCAAATTTGCTAAAATCATTGCGTCAGCAATATCTTTTACTAAAAACTCATCCAGACATAAGATATAAATATTTTTCGCCCACTTTTTCGCTAGTTTTTTTAAAGGATCGATTTCACCTTGTAAATCACGTAATTGTTCATGCACTTGTTGCATAAATTCGTGGAAATGAATGCGCTTTTTTTGCGTAAAGGGTAAGCTGTGAAAAAACGTATTGAGCAAATAACTTTTACCCGTGCCCACATCACCCCATAAATAACAACCTTTAATCGTTTGTGGCTTACGAACAAATGGCATAATGCTACGACGACGGTTCACTTCATGTAGTAATCGTTCATAGAGTTTATCTAATGCGTGCATACATTCTGCTTGTACAGGATCCGGTAAAATATTACCGCTTGCTAAATCACGTTGATATTGCTTCCAGGGTGTGCTCATTTTATCTCTTAGCTAAAAGCTTTTTTTAATCGTTCTTTCAATTCAACTAATTTACCATGAAAAAAGTGACTCGTCTGCGGCATTCTGATCAATTGTGGAGCTGCTGCGAAGCCAGTGATCCAGGCAAATACGAGCTCGGCATCAATCACCTCATCTTCTTCGCCTTGTACCACTAACCACGGCATCGTCGGTTCCGGTAAATTTTTAAATTCTGGATAACTAGCCGGCGGTGCCACGCAAATCAACTGCTTAATTTTGTCTTTATAAGATGTAATCGTCGCTGCACGATAGGCGATATAAGCACCAAAAGAAAAACCCGCCAACCATAATTCATGATCAGGTAGCGTTCGTTTAACCCAATCTAACACGGCTAATAAATCGTCGGTTTCACCAATGCCATCGGCAAATGTCCCCTCACTTTTACCTACTCCTCGAAAATTAAAACGAACCGTATAAAAATCCATTTCATTAAAAACTCGCATTAGAGTCGTAACGACTTTATTGTCCATCGAGCCTAAATAAAGGGGGTGTGGATGACAGACAATCATCACTTGTTTTTTGCTAGGCGTGTTCGGCGTAGTGGTGGCAACTTCGATCTGGCCATCGGGTCCAGCAATAAAAAAACGACTAGTGACTAACGGAAAACTGGTTGGATTAGTCATCAATCAAACGCGTTTTTTCTTTGGCCAGTTTTTTTTCGAGACGTTCACGTTTTATCGACGAAAGATGATCGAGATAAACTTTACCCTGCAGATGATCGAGTTCATGTTGAATACATTTTGCGAAATACTCTTCCGCCCAAAAATCCAGTGCATTACCAAAACGATCTTGTGCTTTAACTCGAATTTTATAAGCACGTTTAACCTTAGCATGGGTTGGAATGCCGATATTGCAACCCACTGACATACAGCCCTCCTCTTCATTTTGCTCACCTTCGCGCTCGACAATTTCGGCGTTCACTAAACACATTGGTGCGGTATTGTCGCGTGATAGATCAATCACCGTTACATGAGGTGCATCCGGCAAATCTAATTGCGTTGCTGCTAGCGCGGCACAACTTTCAGTTCCATATTTAGTCGCAAACATTTGCTCGACCAAGGCTTGAAACTGTTTACCAAAATCAGTGACTTTTTTAGCTTTACGTTTTAAACCCGGGGCTGGGTATTCGAGTATGTTAAGTAATTCCATAAGAGATCCAAATGTTTAATATAGGGCACAATATAAGGAAAAGTGCTCATTACGTCAATCAGCAATTACTAGATTTTACGAACTCGACACTTTAATACTAAACTAAGTTCATAGACTAAATCTATGATTGAAAGGCTCTGCTTTCGGAGACGCAATAGACTGGATAATACGTAGTAAGGATTCAGTATTGGCACAATCAGTTTCGCGCATTTTGCCGTCCGGGGCTTTTAATTTGAACTGTACGATTTTTTCGTACAGTTCAAAAAAATCTTCTTTAAAGAAAAAATTATCACTTGTTTAAATTGCATTGTCCTCTCCTCTTAATAAAATAGGACTTACGCAAAAAGATGAGATGCGAGGCGCAAATGAGCGAAAATACCGGATAGTTAGAACTTCATCAACACCACTTGTAAGCTTTGCTAGGAAAGAGTATCCTTTACTCCTGCAAATAAAGGAGCTTTCCCATGAGTCGTGCATCCGCTGCCAGTACTAATGTAAGCGCTAATGTAAGCGCTAATGTAAGCACTAACAGTTATTTTATTATCATTGCCATGGTAGCCGCCTTGGCCGGTCTTTTATTTGGCTATGATACGGGTGTCATTTCCGGTGCCATTCTCTTTATTCGTAACGATTTCCAATTAACACCCCTCACGAATGGTATGGTGGTCAGCTCGGTTTTATTGGGTGCCTTTATCGGTGCTTTATTTAGTGGTCGCCTGACGGACTACTACGGTCGTAAAATGATCTTAATTGTGGTGGCCTTATTATTTATTTTAGGTACTTTAGAAACTGCTTTAGCACCCAATGAACCCGCATTAATCATTGGGCGAATTGCAGTCGGTGTGGCCATCGGTATTGCTTCTTACGCAGCGCCTTTATATATTTCTGAAATTTCACCCGCACGCTATCGGGGCGCCTTAGTCTCATTAAATCAATTAGCCATCGGTATCGGGATCTTAGCCTCGTATATTGTTGACTATTTCTTTGCGCCACAACAAGCCTGGCGTTGGATGTTAGGTATGGGCGTTATTCCAGCCATATTCTTATTTTTCGGTTTATTATTTTTACCGCGCAGTCCACGCTGGATGGTAAGCCAAGGTTATTATGGTAAAGCCTTAGAAATTTTACATCGTTTGCGGGGTAGCCTGGATCTGGCTGAGAAAGAATTAGAATCAATTCGTGCGACGGTCACCAAAGAACGGATGGAATGGAAAATGTTATTCTCGAAAACTATTCGCCCCGTCGTGATCATTGGTATTGGCTTAGCGGTGCTTCAGCAAGTAACCGGTATCAACACGATTTTATATTATGCGCCTACCATTTTGACCATGACTGGTTATCAAGGTGCCACGGGTGCTATTTTAGCGACGATGGGTATCGGAGTGGTCTTCGTCATTTTTACGGTCGTTTCATTACCTTTAATTGATCGCTTAGGTCGTCGTATTTTATTAATTGCCGGCTTAATGGGTATGGCGGTTGGTTTGCTGATCATGGCGTATTCATTTCATACCCTACAATCGTCAACGATTATTCACTGGCTGACGTTAGGTGGCATGTTACTTTATATCGCCAGCTTCGCCTTTAGTTTAGGGCCAATCATGTGGCTGATGATCTCGGAAATTTATCCATTGAAAGTACGTGGTTTAGGTGCCAGCTTAGCAACCTGTTTCAACTGGTTGAGTAATTTAATTGTTGCCTTTACTTTTTTATCTATTGTGCAAGCAATTGGTGTAAGCACAACCTTTATGATTTATTTTGTGATGTGTCTAGTATCGATCGTGTTTGTTTATTTCTTCGTACCGGAAACCAAAGGTATGACGTTAGAACATTTCGAAGCTAATTTATTGAGTGGTAAAAAATGGCGCCAATTGGCGGACAAATAATTTATGTATCTTGGCATTGATCTCGGCACCTCGAGCGTTAAAATATTACTACTGAATGCGCAACACGACATTGTTGCGCAAAACTCACAATCCTTGAATATTTCCCGACCTAAACCATTATGGTCAGAGCAAGATCCGCACGAGTGGTGGGATGCCACGTGTACCGCAATTAAAACAATCGCACGTGAACATTCAGCTTCATTAAAACAAGTAAAAGCAATTGGTTTATCGGGCCAACAACACGGTGCTGTATTACTCGATAAAACCGGTCGCATATTGCGCCCCGCCATTCTATGGAACGATGGTCGTTCAGGATCAGAAGCCGAACAATTAATGCAACGCGTACCCAATTACGCCCATATCGTTGGTAGTGTGATCATGGCGGGTTTTACCGCCCCCAAATTAATGTGGCTCGAAAAACATGAACCCGAAATTTATCAACAAGTCGCGATGGTTTTGCTGCCCAAAGATTATTTACGTTATCGTTTAACAGGGGTATATGCGTCCGATATGTCGGATGCCTCTGGCACGATGTGGCTTAATGTCGCTGAGCGGCGTTGGTCAAATACGATGTTGGCAGCGAGTGACATGAAATTAACACAGATGCCGGAAGTATTTGAAGGCAGTGATGTGACGGCAACCGTGACCCAACAAATTGCGAGCGAATGGGGTATTCCAGTCACAACGGTGGTAGCCGCTGGTGCGGGCGATAATGCCGCGACTGCGATCAGTGTCGGTGTTGTTGCCAACGGCGAGTGTTTATTATCTTTAGGAACGTCTGGAACTTATTTTATCGCTGCTGATAAATTTCATCCTAATGTTGCCGGAGCGGTACATACGTTCTGTCATTGTTTACCCAAATTATGGCATCAAATGAATTGTCATCTTACCGCAGCGAGTGCGATGACGTGGTGGGCAGACGTGTCGCATACCGATCTTGAAACCTTAGTAAACGAAGCTGAGCAAAGCAAAACACACGACCCCCAATTATTGTTTTTACCCTATCTTTCTGGTGAACGCACACCGATCAATGATCCCCATGCTCGTGCCGTATTTTTTGGCATGACGCACGAAACGCAACGTCCACAATTAACTCAAGCCGTATTAGAGGGTGTGGCCTTAAATTTTGCCGAAGGCCAAGATTGCATCCTCCAAAGCGGCATGCAGATAAAAAAAATTGCCGTCGTAGGAGGTGGTGCACGCAGTCTATATTGGGGTAAAATACTCGCCGCCACGCTCAATCAACCCCTCACTTATTATGCTAATCGCGAAATCGGTGGGGCGCTCGGTGCAGCACGTTTAGCCTATTTAGCTGTAAATGGTGTGGCCAGTTTAAGCGATTTTCCGTGTTTGCCCATCGAACAAATTATCGAGCCTAATACGCAATGGGTGGATAAGTATGCGAAGAAAAAAGAACGTTTTAAAAAATTGTATCAAGCCATAAAATCAGAATTTATTAATCAGGAGTAACCCATGACCGAATTTTTCAAAGACATTCCCGTGATCAAATACGAAGGTCCTACGACTAAAAATTTATTAGCGTATCGTTTCTATGATCCGCAGAAAAAAGTATTAGGGAAAACCATGGAAGAGCAACTGCGCTTGGCAGTTTGCGCGTGGCACAATTTTGTGTGGGCCGGCCATGATATTTTTGGTGAAGAAACATTTATCCGACCATGGAAACAAAGTGCCGATCCAATGCAACAAGCTAGCCAGCGTGTTGATGCCATGTTTGAATTCGTCACAAAATTAAACATTCCCTTCTTTACATTTCATGACCGCGATGTCGCACCTGAAGGAAAAACCATTCAAGAAAGCAATGACAACTTGCAAAAAATTGCGGATCAGATGGCGGAACAAATGCAAAAGACGGGTAAGAAATTATTATGGGGCACGGCAAATTTATTTAGTCATCGCCGCTATATGGCGGGCGCGGCAACCAATCCCGATCCGGAAATTTTTGCCTATGCCGTTGCGCAAGCGAAAAAAGCGTTGGATGTAACCCAACAATTAAAGGGTGAAAACTATGTATTTTGGGGAGGTCGTGAAGGATATGACACTTTATTAAATACCGATATGAAACAAGAAACAGAACAGTTCGCGCGCTTCTTTCATATGATGGTTGATTACAAACATAAAATTGGCTTCAAAGGTGATTTTCTAATCGAACCAAAGCCGTGTGAACCGACTAAACATCAATATGATTATGATACAGCAACGGTGTATGCGTTCTTGAAAAAATTTGGTTTAGAAAAAGAATTCAACGTTAATATTGAAGGCAACCATGCGACATTAGCCGGCCATAGCTTTTCCCATGAAGTCGCTTACGCTTACGCCAATGGTATTTTTGGTTCCGTCGATGCCAATATCGGTGATGCCCAATTAGGCTGGGATATGGACTATTTTCCGGTGGATATCACGGATTTAACGCAAGTACTCTATATCATGTTACTCAATGGTGGTTTTGGACGTGGTGGCTTTAACTTTGATACTAAAGTTCGTCGTCAAAGTATTGAACTTAGCGATTTATTCTATGGCCATGTCGGTGCCATCGATATTTTAGCGCGGGCTTTGCTAACAGCTGCTAAACTGATAGAAGAAGGTTTGATCAAAGATTTTGTGGCCGAACGATATATGGGTTGGAATAAAGGCGTAGGTAAAGATATTTTAGCGGGCAAATTTGATGTGGAAAAATTGGCGCAGCATGCCATGCAACAAGCAGCACCACAACCGAAAACCGGTCGCCAAGAAATGTTGCAAAATATTATTAATAACGCCTTGATTAGTTAAAAGATCTCCCCTAACAAGGGGAGGTGAATTTGGTAGGTAGTACCAAAGAAATAGGAATTATTTTAGGAGTTTTTCATGACCAAAATTAAACGGATCGCTGTACTAACCTCAGGGGGTGATGCGCCCGGTATGAATGCCGCCATTCGTGCCGTGGTGCGTAGTGCTCTCGCGTTTGATCTCAAAGTGTTTGGTATTTACAATGGCTTTGAAGGGCTAGTGAGTGATAATATTGAACAACTCGATAATAAATCTGTGGCCAATTGCATTCAGCGGGGCGGTACGATATTAAAAACCTCGCGTTATCCAGCATTTAAAGATCCCAACGTGCGCAAACAAGCGATTAAGAATTTACAAAAACACAAAATTGATGCCCTAGTCGTGTTGGGTGGCGATGGTAGTTTTCGCGGTGCTAAATTGTTAGGCGATGAAGCTGACATTCGTACCATTGGTATTCCGTGTACGATTGATAATGATATTATTGGTACGGATTATACCATTGGCTTCGATACGGCACGTAATACCGCGTTACAAGCCATCGATAAAATTCGTGATACTGCATTTAGTCATAGCAACAATTTTTTAGTCGAAGTGATGGGACGCGCCTCAGGTTTATTGGCGATGGATGTGGGCTTAGCGGGCGGTGCCGAATTTATTTTGATCCCTGAAATTAAAGTTTCAGTCGATGAGTTAGTCGAGCGTATTCGTTCACGCAAACGTTTAAAAATGGGTTCAATCATCGTAGTTGCTGAAGCGGATAAGCCAGGACGTAGTTTTAAAATTGCGGAACAAATTGAAAAGAAAATTGGTATTGTCTATAAAGTATGTGTACTCGGGCATACCCAACGCGGCGGCACACCAACGGTGCGCGATCGCGAAGTCGCATCATTAATGGGTTACCATGCGGTGAAATCCTTGCTTGCTGGCGAAACTCACAAGATGATTGCTTACAATCAAGAGCGTTATGTTACAGTCGATTTCCCTGCTCCCGACTTAGGTGCAAGACCGTTTGCCCAAGAAGATCTACTCGAGATCAATCGCATTCTCAGCGAGTCGTGATCATCCACGTCACTCAGTTGTTCTTGTCATGTTACAGACGCAATATCACAAACCGGCTCAAGGGGCATAGGCTTAACCACAGCAGCATGACCAGTGTTCATATATCTAGTTGACGTCGTATCTTTACTGGGGAACAGACCACAGTCTACTAATTTGGAACTATCTGGGAAAGACCAAGATACATCGCATCCCATATAGTTACTGGGTGCTGTATCCGTCGTTATTACTTGAGTGGGAGGTTGGAAACCAATACTCTGCTATTTTTTAAAAGGTAGCGAGATGGTGCTTTGATGGCTACAGGAGCCTTGTATCAGGATGGCATTAGGTAATCCTCCGGACGTTTCTTGTCCCTCAGGGTTCACCATTACTGTAAAAGTAGTCGTGTTAGGGTCAATTATCATGGGAGTTGGCGCTGCCATAACGGTTGAAATTGTTACTATACCCAAAATTAATGTTCCAATCAGTAAATTCTTACGCATAATTAAAACCTCCAGTAATTTGAATGAGAAGTAAGTATAGTAAAAATTTATTTCATACGCGATAAAAGCCCCATAAATAAATATTCTTGAGTTTCTACTGAAATTCTGTTTTAATTGTTTCGTCTTTTTTTAAATCAATTATTCAAGGAGAATATTAAAATGACATCATTAAAAAAAATAGCCACTATTGCTTTGTTAGTTTCTGCTGTATCAAGCACTGGAGCCATGGCTGATCCAGCGATTGGCGGTTTAGGTATAGGTCCCATTATTGCAGTTACTCCAGAGGCAACTGATGGCGGCGTGGCACTTACTTATTTTGCACCTTCGTACATTGCGAGTGTCACTGCTAACTATGTTGATACCACATATAACAATTTCGGCGCTGGAAACACAAATCAATCGGCGTTTAGTTTCGGCGGTGTATTAGAACTACGCAAACCTATTGCAAGTAATTTAAATTTTGACTATGGTATCGCTGCCGGTGAAGCGCTAGTTTCTAACAAAACCCCGGGTATGGTTAATCCGTACTTCGTTGGTTTAACCGTAGGTGTAGACTATCAAATCACACCGCAATTGATTGGTTACGCTAATGCTTCACCATTTTCTTATGTAGCGGGTCCTTTTCAAGACACCACCTACGCTGTTTTAGCTCAAGCAACATTAGGTGTTTCTTACTTAATTTAGTTAATGCGCTCATTAAACTCTCGTTGGCTACTAACAGCCAGCGAGAGTTTTTTTATGCTTATTCGCCGCCAATCATCATCTGACTAATTAGCACTGATGGAGTACGGATATTGCCACGCACATCAACATCATTGGCCACCGCGACAATATTTTTAAACATCTCGAGTGATTTATCGCCTGATGTTACAACTAAATTGTGAATGCCACCCGCGTTCGCCTTCGGTTGCATGTTGAGTTTGCGTGCAGCGTACACATCGAGCGCATAGGTTGTTAACACGCCCTAATCAATAACTTTTTTATCAACAACAAATTCGCCGCAAGCGCGCCGCGATTCGCTGCAATTACCTCACGACCCCGTTCACCCATTTCGCTACGTTCTTTACTATGCTGTAACAAATAGATGACTTGTTCAGCCAATTCATCGCTATTTTGGATCTCTAGCGCCGCATGCGCATCAATTAACAAACGCGTAATATCGGTAAAATTAAAAGTTGCTGGTCCCGTTAATGCTGCCACGCCCAACGCCGCAGGTTCTAATAAATTGTGACCGCCATTCGGTACTAAACTGCCACCCATAAAAGCAACATCAACGGCTGCAAAAAACAGCATGAGTTCACCCATGGTGTCACCGATGAAGACTTGCATGTTCGCCGTGCATGTATTTCCACTGCTGCGTGCTACGGTTACAAAACCACGCTTTTTAGCCAGTTGGACGATACGTTCAAAACGCTCGGGGTGACGGGGCGTTAAGACTAATAATGCATTAGGCAGTGTCTTAAGTACAACACGGTGCGCATCAAGAATTTGTTCTTCCTCACCCTCATGGGTGCTCGCGGCTATCCAAATGGGTCGATTAGAACCTACATGGGAATTATTTAAGAAACGCCGCAAGGCTTCGCCTTCTTCTAAAATACTGGTCGGCACTGTAATTTCAAATTTGATGCTACCGGTGACATGCACTCGATGGGGATCCATGCCCAGCTGGATAAAGCGATCCGCATCGGCTTTGGCATGCGCTCCTAAAATAGTGATAGCCGTCAACATTTCTTGCGTAAGCATTTTAACTTTTGCATACCCGCGCGCCGACCGTTCTGATAAACGTGCATTGGCCAACATCAGTGGAATAGCGTGCTTTTTACATTGATGAAAAATATTCGGCCACAATTCAGTTTCTAAAAAGATCGCGGCACACGGTTGTACTCGCTTTAAAAAACGATGAACTACCGTAGGTAGATCATAAGGAACGTAAAAATGGTAAACCGTGTCATTAAAATTAGCGTGCACCCGTGCCGAGCCGGTGGGGGTCATGGTGGTCATCACAATGGGTAAGTCAGGATAATGTTGACGGATCGCTTTCACCAAGGGGACAGCAGCTAACACTTCACCAACTGATACGGCATGTACCCATAAACCATTTTGGGCGCTTGGGGGTAAATCAATAAACGCAAAGCGCTCTTTCCAGCGTTTGCCATACGCGGGGGCGTATCGTGAACGCCACCCTAAACGTACAAAAATTAACGGCACCATGCAGTAGAATAAAAAACTATATAAATATCGCATATACTTCTATAATATCACATTATGAATGGGGGTTATCAGTGAATTGGCTCGGTAAAATTTTAGGCGCGATTTTTGGCTATTTACTACTAGGTCCAGTCGGGGCGTTCATTGGCTTTTTAATTGGCCATTATTTTGATAAAGGTTTATCGCGTGATTGGCGCGCCCATGTGCGGGGTCGCGGTGCGACGCAGCAAGTTTTTTTTGATAGCGTTTTTAGTGTTATGGGCAATATTGCCAAAGCCGATGGTCGGGTTTCGGAACGCGAATTACAATTAGCGCGTAACGTCATGGATCAAATGGCGTTAAAAGACGAACGTAAACATGAAGCAATGCGCCAATTTAACGAAGGCAAAAAACCAACGTTTAGTCTAGATGAGACCTTGCAACTTCTGCGTACTACGTGTCGTGAACAGCATTTATTACGTTTGTTTTTAGAGATGCAAGTGCAGATCGCTTATGTCGATGGCATGCCAAAACCGCATGTGAAAGAATTATTACAACACATTAGTCAGCAACTCGGTTTTGGCGGCATTAATTTTGCTCATGTTGAAGCGATGCTGTATGGTCCGTGGCGCGGACAACAATCACAGCATTATCAACGGCGCACCACGCAACCGGGTGCCGCGACATTGACTGAAGCCTATGCCATTTTGGAAATACAAAGTAATGCCGATGAAGTTGAAGTTAAGCGTGCTTATCGCCGTAAGATGAATCAAAATCATCCGGATAAATTATTGGCAAAGGGTTTACCGAAAGAAATGATTGAAATGGCGACAGCGAAAACGCAGCAAATTAAGGCAGCCTATGAACAAATCAAACAAGCCCGTGGTTTCAGCAAGTAACACCCTCACCCTAACCTCTCCCGCCTGTGCCCCAGAGGGTACAAGCGGTAGAGGGGAATTGGAGAGAAATGATATAATTATTGCTCCTTCGATCTTAAGCGCAGATTTTGCGCGCTTGGGTGCGGAAGTCGATGCAGTGCTAGCCGCCGGTGCTGACTGGATCCACGTTGATGTCATGGACAATCATTTCGTACCGAACCTGACTATTGGGCCCATGGTAGTACACTCTTTGCGTGACTATGGAGTCACTGCGCCGATGGATGTGCATTTGATGGTAGAGCCGGTCGCCTCGTTAATTACACCATTCGCCAAAGCCGGCGCGACCTATATTACGTTCCACATTGAAGCGGTTAAAAATGTGCACGATATGATCAAACAGATCCGTGATGCAGGTTGTAAACCTGGTTTAGTTTATAATCCTGCTACCCCGATCGCTGGTTTGGAAAATTATATTGAAGAATTAGATATGGTCTTGATCATGTCGGTCAATGCTGGTTTCGGCGGTCAAAAATTTATGCCAGAAGTCTTATCTAAAGTACGTTATGCGCGTGAATTAATTGCTTGCAGCGGTAAATCTATTCGTCTAGAAATTGATGGCGGTATTTCAGTGGATACGATTGCGCAAGCCGCCGCTGCTGGTGCTGATACCTTTGTCGTGGGATCAGCAATGTTTAAATCGACTAATTACGCAAAGACAATTACTGATTTGCGCACTGCGATATAGTCAAAAAGATGAAGGTGATTTCTCAGTGATAAACACCCACCGTTGCTTCGAGTAATTCCAGATCGGTGCGTTCAGTCACACACAGCAGCAAGAAAAACACTATCGAGAAGATCACAGTTACGATCGTAAACCATACACTATTCAATACATGCGCATTTTGCGGTGCCATCCAAACTAAGAGCAATAAACCGAGGAAAAATAATATTAAGATGCCACATTGTTTAACGACATCGATGACATCACGCACCGAGCGCACATTGAGGCCGATAAAAACCAGTTGGAACACGGCGAAAAGAATAAATAACTCTAATACTGGTTTGAAATGCGCCGTCGCAAACAAGCAGGTGAAGATCACAAAAACAAATAAAGCAATTGGCTTGCCGAGTGGTATCTTAAAGGGATGCTTGCCAGAGGCTTTTAATTTATTACGAAAGATAACCAAAGCAATCGGCACGGGTAAATACGACAACACATGGAATAAACCCAAAATGACCGCCATGTCACTCCAACTCGGAAATAAAAATAAAAACAGCACCGATAAGAAAATATTAAAAATCAAAGAGCGGCGCGATACGCCATATTTCGGATGAACATTATCAAAATATTTGGGCATTTGTTTATAACGCGCCATCGCCGTAAACATCCGCGTCGCTGTACCGGTGAAAGCCACGCCCGAACCACACGGTGACACGGTGGCGCCAAAATAAATGATCGTCGCGACAAAACCAATACCAATTAAAATAGGCAGATCCACCAAGGGCGCGATAAAATGTAAATTGCTCCAACCATTAGCCGCCATGTCGGTAGGTACGCCCCCGATGAAGGCCAGTTGTAACAACAAATAAATACCGAGACAAAACGCTAACGCTAAGCCAATGGACAAGGGAATGTTCCGATTCGGGTTTTTAATTTCGTTGGCAAAGGAAATGACCGTTTGAAAACCATTAAAAGCTACAATAATACCGCAGGCTAAAATGGCGCTAAATACTGAACTATAACCATACGGTGCAAAGGTACCGTTCACCACCGTAAAATTCTTTGGATGAAACGCGACACCCATAATGATGACGGCGGCAACTACCGGCACCACCACTTTGACGACGGAAAAAATATTATTCGTGTGAGCAAGAACTTTAATGCCCCAATAATTGGTCAAACAGAAAAAGATGACTAAGACCATGGCGAGCAGACTACCCAGGAACGTAAAATGCGACTGATAAAAAAAGAGATGATCAAAATTTGGCATCAAACGGATCAAATATTGGATGGTACCTTCGGCCTCTAATGAAATAACCGCAACCACCCCTAACCAATTGGCTAAAGCAAAGGGAAAGCCAAAATATTTATTATGTGAAATAGTCGGAATAACAGCCGACAAACCACGTACGGGATAGAGGCCAGCAATTTCACTAAAACACATGGCCAATAAGCCAATGATAAACGCACCGATAACCCAAGATAATAAAGCCGCAGGACCCGCGGCTTGCACCGCTTTGTAGGGCGCAAATAACCAACCGCTACCAATAATGGTTGAAATACCTAGAAAAGTTGCTGACCACAGACCAATTTTTCGCTTATCCATAAATACACCTCGGTTGGTTAATTGATTTACGTTTACGTTGCAGGCACGCAGTATACCCCAAAAACAACTGCGTTATGCACTCTCTTCTGCTAATGACAATAGGCTAGCATTTCCGCCACTCGCCGTGGTATTAATGGTCAAAGTACGCTCAACACATAAGCGCGTAATATAATGTGGGCCGCCCGCTTTGGGACCGGTACCTGATAAACCTTCGCCTCCGAAAGGTTGCACGCCCACGACCGCGCCAATCATGTTGCGGTTGACGTAGCAGTTACCGACGTGTAAACGAGTTTGGATAGTGTGAATGCGTTCAACTAAACGACTTTGAATACCAAAGGTTAAACCGTAACCCGTGTTGTTGATTGCATCGAGGACTTTATCTAGATCATCTAATTTATAACGAATAACATGCAGAATGGGACCAAACACTTCGCGCTTTAATTGACTAATATCGTTAATTTCAAACGCAGTTGGTGCCACGAAACTGCCGGCGTTCGTATCCGTACCTAATGGCACTTGATAAATCAAACGCGCTTTTTGTTTCATAGATTCAATATGTTCTAACAATCCTTGCCGTGCGGCAGGATCGATCACCGGACCGATATCGGTTGATAATAGTCCCGGATCCGCAACCGTTAAGCACGCCATACTACCCGCTAACATTGGGATCACGCGATCGGCAATTTCATCTTGCAAGTATAAAACCCGTAATGCAGAACAGCGCTGTCCAGCACTGCCAAAGGCTGAACGCAGCACGTCTTCCACCACTTGTTCCGGCAACGCCGATGAATCGACTAACATACAATTTTGGCCACCGGTTTCCGCAATCAGGGGCACGATGTCCCCTTCACGCTGCGCTAATGACATCTGAATTAATTTTGCGACTTCAGTTGAGCCTGTAAAGATCACGCCTTTCACACGCTGATCTTTAACTAATGGTGTACCCAAAATACGACCTGATCCCGTCATCAGTTGTAACACATCGCGCGGAATACCGGCTTGATGTAGTAAGCGCACTGCTAATGCTGCAATTAAAGGGGTTTGCTCAGCTGGTTTCGCAATCACCGGATTGCCTGCCACTAATGCAGCCATTACCTGCCCGGCAAAAATAGCGAGGGGGAAATTCCACGGACTAATGCACACGATTGGACCACGACCCTGCAAAAATAATTGATTCGTTTCACCGGTAGGTCCGACTAACGAAACGGGTTGCGCTAACTTTTCACGTGCTTGCTCTGCGTAGTAATAACAAAAATCCACTGCTTCGCGCACTTCAGCAAGAGCATCGGGAATAGTTTTACCTGCTTCACGAATGGCCAAATACATAAATTCGGCGTGATGCTGTTCAAATAATTCTCCGGCTTTTTCTAACATTTCAGCACGCTTAATAGCGGGCGTGTTCGCCCATTTAGCGGCAGCATTAGCGGCACTTTGCAACGCGATTTCGACTTCGTGAATCGTTGCATTTTTTGCATAACCGACGATCCGATCAGTTTGGGCCGGATCGGTCACGGGATGTAACGTTAATTTACTAATAATGGGTTGTGCTAATAGAGGCTCAGCTAACCACGATTTGTTAGCCGCTTTCGTCATCGCTTCGGCCAATGCCGTATCATGTGCTGCGTTACTAAAATCAATACCGTGCGAATTGTTGCGTGCTGGCTGATATAAATTGTGTGGCACAGGAATGCGTGGATGTTTTTTCTCGCTCAATAACGCTACTTTAGCAATGGGATCTGCAATGATATCCGCGATCGATAAATTTTTATCCATGATGCGATGTACAAACGAGGTGTTGGCGCCATTTTCTAAAAGGCGACGCACTAAGTACGGCAATAGATCTTTATGAATACCTACGGGTGCATAGATGCGACAGCGGATCGTGCGATTTTTGTCCCCTACTAAATGATCATACAAACTTTGCCCCATACCATGCAGACATTGAAATTCAAAATCGGTACGTGTACCAGCGAACTCTAAAATAACAGCTAAAGTTTGCGGATTATGAGTCGCAAACTGGGGATAAAAACTATCAGCATAAGAAAGCATTTTTTTCGCACAGGCTAAATATGATACATCCGTATTTATTTTACGCGTAAACACGGGATAACCTTCTAAACCCTGCTCTTGTGAACGTTTGATTTCACTGTCCCAATACGCGCCTTTTACTAAACGCACCATGAGACGTTTCTTATTTTTTTTAGCGAGATCATGTAAATAATCAATTAAATAAAAACAGCGTTTTTGATACCCTTGAATGGCTAAACCAAAACCTTCCCACGATCCCACATTCGGATCTTCAAAGACGTTACGAATAATTTCGAGTGAGATCTCTAAACGTTCTGATTCTTCAGCATCAACAGTCACTCCAATGTCATACTGCTTAGCTAATAGCGTTAACGCCAGTAATTGTTTTGTTAAAAAGGAGACGGCAATTTCTCGTTTAGCAAATTCATAGCGTGGATATAACGCCGACAGCTTGATAGAAACACCCGAGGCGTTTCTATAACCTTTACCATGATTCGCTGCACCCACCGTTTTGATTGCGGTTTGATACGCAACAAAATAACGTTCCGCATCATCCATCGTGCGTGCCGATTCACCCAGCATATCAAACGAATGTGTGTAACCTTTCTTTTCATTGTCAGCGCCATTTTTGACGGCTTCGTCAATCGTCGCACCGACGACAAATTGTTCGGCCATAATTTTCATCGCTTGACCGACTGCTTTACGGATGACAGGCTCACTCACACGTTGCGTCAACGCTTTCGCCGTGCTGGCAATGCTTTTACTTTCCGGATCGTTAGGTTGCAAAATTTTTCCCGTTAACATCAAAGCCCAGGTGGCCATATTCACTAATAACGAATCACTCTTCCCTACTTGCTCTGACCATTGGGCACTGGTTAGTTTGTCGCGAATTAAGGCATCGATGGTTTCTTTATCGGGAATACGGAGCATCGCTTCAGCAATACACATTAAAGCAATACCTTCATCCGTCGATAAGTCGTAACTCGCTAAAAAAGCATCCAGACCGCCACTTTTCAGACGCGTATGACGTACTTGCGTCACTAATTGCGCCGCCATTTCATCGATATGCTTTTGCTGTTTGGCATCGAGTTGTAAGTGATCTAACAAGGTTTGCACCGCTTGGTTTTCATCCATGCGATATGCTTTATTAAATGGGAATGGCTTAGGTGATTGGTTTTCGACAAATACTAACGACATAGGTGCTCTCTCTTTTGATAATTATGACAATTGTGCCTATAATACGCCTAATTAAACGACGCTACAAGATCAGGACAAATAATGGATCACATCGCGAATTATGTAGGAATTATAGGAGTTGTGCTGACCCTATTTGCCTTTTTCTATTGCCAAATTGAACGTTGGAAATTTGATAGTTATCCGTATCTATTAGCGAATAGCATCGGTTCGTGTGGGATCTTATTTTCGTTATTCTATCATTGGAACCTGCCCGCTTTTCTGATGGA
>SHZH01000020.1 GCA_009692385.1 Gammaproteobacteria bacterium
CCACCGCCATATTCGTTGACACACCACACAAAATTAGATGCTTAATATCATTCGCATTTAGAATGGCTTCTAATGAAGTTGAATAAAAAGCATTCACGCGGTGTTTTACTACGACGATATCACCTTGATGATAATCAAGACGTGGATCAAACTCAGTACTCTGCTCACTTAATTTTAGCCAGTTATTAGGCTTGTTATGTTTAAACAGGGGTGAATGCTGCGCCAATTCAACATAAGAATCGCTAAACCCTATTTTGACAAAAATCACCAAAAAATTTTCTTTATGCACATATTTTAAGGTGGGCCCCAAAGTCAATACCACAAAGTGACTTATATAAGAGATACTCTCCGGTTAATAAATCTTCAGATCTAAACAATCATTATCGCTTCAGCTGACTCACCACCATAGATCTGAGCCGGGGTTTTGTAACCCAATGATTTATTCTGGATCTGCTGCGCCAACATAATATCCGTGAATTTAGGACTCGTGAATTGCGAACCCTGATCACTGTTAAATATTTCACATGCCCCTGTCGCCAAGGCATCACTGAGCGTTTCAATACAGAAGTCCGTTTCCATCGATGTACTAATAGACCACGCTATCACGTAGCGACTAAACCAATCTATGATCGCCACTAGGTACACAAAGCCACCCGTTAACTGACCAATTTGTTTGTACAGCTCATCAACTAAGTTTTCTTGAGCAACGTCTTTACCTCGACGCTTGTCTGAAAAAATCTCCGGAACGCCAGCTAGAAGTTGCTTCTTCCACACCGAAACCTGAGTATTATGGACACCATACTTCGACGTTAATTCATTTTGCGTCAACGTACCCCGTATCGACTCTAAGGCTATTTTGCCTTTTTCCGCCGCTGTATAACTCTTCCGCTTTACTCTCATTTTCTCTCCTCGTTAGTAGGAGAATAACATCTTATTCACTGGTACAGTTTTTGTGGTCCATTCTAGTTCTTCAATGCTAGCAAATCGAGTGCGTGAGATTATCCACGTTTTATGCAGTATGTCGCTAATCTCGGGATACTTCACAACTGCCGCCGGTGCAGGTGTGGTATAACTAAATTTTATTTTAGCAAACATTGGAATTTCATAGCTTCTTTTTTTACCTTGCAAAGTCCTCCAGTCGTTTCCTATTTCGAGAGAGACGCATAGTTGAGATACATAATCAAACTTCTCACTTAAGTCCTTTATGCCGAAATCAGTTTGACCTTTTAACAATAAGGGCTGGCCGGGTTTCGTGATAATTTTGTAACAAATGTCCTGTTGGATTGTGAGAGAGAAAGGGAGGTTAGCTCTCTCCTGCCATTCCAGCCATTTCTCAAGTACTTTACCGCCGAATACTCCCAAAAGAGATCCTAATGCGCCATTTTGATTTGCATGAGCGATAATAAAATTAATTTGGTTCGTGTTCAAACCAAAACGGCTGCAGTAAGAGGTAATAAAGTCTAAAAGACTAGCAGAAGAGGCTCCCTTGGAAATGGCATCTTGAACATCTTTTAGACGGGGGTCGTGTATAAATTCTGAAGATCCACCTGGATATTCGATAGAGGTGGTATTCCCTCGGATCCAATCGATGCCTGTGCAAGATTGAAAGTTATCTACATTTAAAATATATGAACTTAGCAGATCTTCTAAAATCTCTGCATTTATAAAACTTTCTGTCTCTGGCATATACCTCATTAATTTTGGATTTGCAAGCTCCCGATAAAATTCTGGTTTTAAACAAAACTTCGGATCGCGTGGAGTAACAATGAAACTGTTGATTTCGCTTACAACAGGTGCTAGCGTAGCAGCACTTATGTTTGCTGGATAACGGCAATCTAAAGGGTTAGAAATTGGCCCACCATAGAATTTTATTGCAAACTTCCTAAGTGAATTGCATAACTCTCTTTGCTCCGAAATAGTGGGCGTTTTTATTTTTTCAAAAAGCTTTATGTCCAAAATAATATTCCGAGCATGATCTAAAATGGGAACGGGATCATTGCTGCCATCGGAAAATTCCCGTAGAAATGGATTTTTATCATCGAACATACTATACTTAGCCACTTTTGCTGGATCGCCATCTGCATTTTGTAAGCGACCCAATGTAAATGTACCTACAACTTTGTCCATGAGCAAAAAACCTTCATTTGAGAGAACACCACCTCCAAACAATCCTGGTTTTGGTTCCGGTGCACAAGCAAGCAGATCATGTACACAGCGAAACTGATCCGTGATCGGTTTTATCCCGTATAGAGATGGAGGAGTTGATCCAGCCGGGTTCAATTTCTGTTTGAAATAATCATGAAATCCAGTGCACGCTGCGCTATTTATCATGAGTTTGGTGGCCTCGTGAAATGGTGTGTAAAATTTATGCCAATTTAAATTACACTCCCCCTGACCAGCAGTACCTCTACTGATAGCTAAGGAAGCAGAAGGTAGCATTCGATATTTGTCATCCGCACGGAAATAAACTCTACTAGGCTCAGGCTCACTAGAAGTCATTACAGCAGGCATTCTAGGAGTCATTACAGCAGGCATGCTAGGATGAGTCGTTATATAGGGATATTTTTCAGGCATTCCTGGATCTGTTGACCATTTTGTTTTATCAAATGGCAATCCTCCTGGTAAAAATTTATCAGCTGAGTGGGGAGATGCTCCTGGTGAAATTTGCGCACACTTCATTTTATATTCATCCATCATCGAATCTTTAATTGAGGTATAGGCACGAAGGTCCAAATAAAAATTATGCGGAAATAGAAGGGGGTTAGCGTTAGTAAACTTATAAATAGTTTCTAAAATGTCTTCGCGATCGTCATAAATTATACAGACTACTGGCTCATCAGGATGACGAGCACATGATCGTTGAGCCTGCATATATAGCATCATTAGTTTAGTATCATCGAAATTTGCCTTCAAATTTAATGGGGAGGCTAATTTCTCTATGGCCTTAGTTGATAAAGGATAAGTACATTCAGAAATGTGACGCATCGCGGCTTGCCAAGTGGCACCAGGCTTTAAATTGTATTGAGAATCTGTCAATAAATATTGATCTAGATAAACTGGAATGTTCTTTGGTAAACAGTTTCTAAGTTTCTGTGCTAATCCTGCCAACCCCTGATAGGATGAAATATAGGGTTTTCCCAATGAATTATTCGAGTCAGCGGTAAAATCTTGACGATTGGAAAATGAAGCTACTTCGACACTAGTGAGCATCGATTTATATGCCTCACAGTTCAAAAGAATATCCTTTAAAATAGGACCATCGATAAGAAAGTTATCGTTTTCTATTTTAATATGCCCAGGTGATAGACAACCGTCAAAATCA
This sequence comes from Gammaproteobacteria bacterium, assembly GCA_009692385.1. Lineage (GTDB taxonomy): Bacteria > Pseudomonadota > Gammaproteobacteria > JABDGN01 > JABDGN01 > SHZH01. Next base: position 3,323 of record SHZH01000020.1, read on the forward strand.
CACATTATTCTTAATACAGTCATAAGTCCTCCTTGTACACCACATTATATTTTTATTGATTTAGCAACGACCAGTCCTGAGTCACCGCTAATCATGTTATTTTAGTGTAGATCAGTTTTTTAAAGAAAGCTAACCGAGTGTAATGCCCATCGGCCGCAGACGATGGATCCCAAGGGGCAACATGTCATTTTTGTGGCAGAGCCTATGAAGTTGCAGTGCGCCGTCGATTTTTAATACGGCTGTAGAAACGACGTGTTAAGTTTCAATAATTTTGCTGAATGGTTACTTTTTATTATTAGGTGGATTTTACAAGATTAGTATTAAGAGAAAGTTAAAGTTGGCCATGAAGCAGCCAAGATTTTGTGCTAAAATGCAAAAATGAGCTATGAAACTATCAAACCCAATGTAAAAAAGGCGTTGTTTTTTGCAAAAAGACAATTGGCTGAATTAGTGCATGATGCCGTTAATTTGGAAGGCATTCACTACACCCTGCCCGAAGTTCAGACCCTGCTTGATGGAATCACGGTTGGTGGGCACAAGTTAGCTGATGAACGTATTACGCTGAATCAAGCTGCGGCATGGAAGATATTATTCGACAGCATTGAGGAACATACTTTTTCTTTAAGTAAAGATTATGCCTATCGTTTACATGCGATTGCTGGGAAGGAAGAAGCTTTAAAATGGGGCCAATTTCGTACTGGCGGTGTTACCATCGCTGGTACTGATTACCAACCTCCACTGGCTGATGAATTGAATAAGCTATGGGAACAAATGCTGACTGATGCTGATAAAATAGAAAATATCTATCATCGTGCTATTTTTATTTTTTTGCGTATGGCACGCACGCAATTTTTTTACGATGTTAATAAGCGCATGGGACGTTTTATGATGAACGGGGTACTACTGAGTAATGGCTACCCGGTGATAAACTTACCAGCCAAACGCCAACTAGAATTTAATAAACTCATGTTAGCGTTTTACCAAACTAATCATACAGAACCAATGACTGAATTTATGCTCAGTTGTTTATCGCCAGAACTGATTGAGATCATGACGGAATAATTTCCTCTCTACCCTAATCTATTAATTGTTATCTTGATTTTTATTAACCCTGAATTCAGGAAAGCTAACCGAGTGTAATGCCCATCGGCCGCAGACGATGGATCCCAAGGGGCACGTTGCGCGTGCCCTCCTGAGCTAACGACAAATTAGTACCATTCGGGTTATAATAAACATAATTAGTCAGAGGGTAATTTTTATGCGTATCGAAGAAGAAGTCAAATTAGCCTTTAAAGATGTTTTAATCCGTCCCAAACGCAGCACGCTGCGCTCTCGCTCACAGGTATCACTCGAACGTGAATATAAATTTCGGTATGCCAAACAATGCTGGCAAGGTATTCCCATTATTGCTGCCAATATGGACCACACCGGCACATTTGCGATGGCAAAAGTCTTAAGTGAACTTAACGTCATGACGGCACTGAGCAAATTTATTGAGCCACAAGAATGGCATGATTTTGTCAAAACAACGCCTAATGGTAAATCATTAACTTTTGTTTCTGCTGGACTGAACGAAAAAGATATTCCCCGTTTACAACAAATCCAAAAAATGGCGGATTTTGATTTAATTTGTCTTGATGTGGCTAATGGTTACAGCCAACACTTTGTTGATTTTGTTAAAATGACTCGCGATACTTTTCCCGATAAAATTATTATGGCAGGTAATGTAGTAACCGGCGAAATGACGGAAGAGCTAATTTTATCTGGTGCCGATATTGTAAAAGTGGGTATTGGTCCTGGCTCAGTTTGCACGACTCGTAAACAAACTGGTGTGGGTTATCCGCAATTATCTGCGGTGATCGAATGTGCTGATGCCGCACATGGTTTAAAAGGCTTAGTCTGTTCCGATGGCGGTTGCACGGTACCCGGTGATGTAGCGAAAGCTTTTGCTGGCGGTGCTGATTTTGTGATGCTCGGGGGTATGTTATCCGGACATGATGAATGTTCCGGTGAAATATTCGAAAAGAATAACAAAAAATTCAAGCGCTTTTATGGCATGTCATCTCGCGAAGCCATGGAGAAATATCATGGCCAAGTAGCCGACTATCGCTCAAGCGAAGGTAAGTCAGTCGATGTACCTTATCGGGGTACGGTCAGCAATACGATGAAAGATATTCTCGGTGGTGTTCGCTCAACTTGTACCTATGTTGGCGCGGAAAGTTTAAAAGAACTTTCCAAACGCACCACGTTTATCCGCGTGACGATGCAGATCAACGATATTTTTACCCAGTATAATATAGATTGAAATATCAGTAACTGCACACTTCTTCACCCATAGACCTAGATCCTGCAGGATCTAGGTCTATATCTGGATGATGATTTTATTTTCTGAAATAATTTTTTGAAAGGCTTCGCTAGTAGTTGTCCAATCGACTATGTCAACTTTAAAAGGCAAGTCGGATTCCGAGAAAGCTTCGGCAAGATCAGCATGAATGGCTAAGCTTAATGATTCTTGTGAAATGACTACCAAATCTAAATCCGAATATTTTCGAGCAGTCCCCTTTACACGTGAACCAAACGCCCAAACTTGATAGTCAGGAATGTACGTTTGAAGGATGTGACGCACGATATTTAATTGTTCATCCTTAAGATCAAGTTTCATGTTTATTTGCTCATTTTTTCAAGAAGAAACTTGGCTTCTTGTAAAAACTCAGGAATACCTGCCACAACCTCTAATGCAATTTCTTTATCATACGTATGACTCGTTTTACTACGCATATCTCGATAAACTTTCCAATTTGACCAATCTCCCTTTAATAAATTATATTCATTTGCAGTACGGATCAGATCGGGAAAATTCATTTCTCGTAATGCATCGGGATCAGGAACTATTGCTTGTAAATAGCGCTTTAATAGTTTATGTGAAATTTCATAGGTAAACTCAAAGCGTTGGATCAAACCATCACGGATCAGCTCAAAATCTGGATCTGCATGATAAGTTGACCAGCCTTCTTCTAACCTTGCCACGGCTCGCGTAAGAGCATCCACATTTATATCGGTTTTAGTTTTTATCATAACCATTCCTCTAATTTTATATTTTTCTGGATTGCTTCCTGCCGCGCTTTGCTCGCAGTCGCAATGACGCGTATCAATTCCTCAACGGCTTGCCATTTTTTAATGTGTAGGCAATTCGCTCTTGGGTTTTAGACTGCTTGGCCAAAGCCACGAAATTTTCGCGTTCTAAACGCAACAACCATTGCGCATCGACTAAACTATTTTTTTCAATTTTACCGCCTGATAAGACTTCGGCAATTTTCGCACCCACTTCATAATCATAGTCAGAAATAAATTTGCCCGCTTTCATGTTCACTAATACTAATTCTCGATTAGCAATGGCGGATATCCCGCCTACTGGAATTAATTGGGCTAAGGGTGGTCGATAGACTGATTCATACAGCGCGTTAATTTGTTGTTTAGCAACATACAAAATTTCGTCGCTATTAAAAATAATCACATCACTGTCTTGTAAGTAACCGAGTTGCTTGGCTTCTTGCGCTGAACTCGATATTTTTGCCATCGCAATCACATTAAACGCATCAGCTAAATAGCTATCCAGATCGTCATGCTTGGCTTTTAAGGCAGCCCGTCGTGCAAATTCTTTGATGCCGCCTCCTGCGGGGAGTAAACCTACTCCGGCTTCAACTAAGCCCATATAGGTTTCCGTTGCCGCCACCACGCGGGTACAGTGCATGGCTAATTCACAACCTCCGCCGAGCGTCATGCCGCGAATGGCCGCTACGGTAGGTACCGTCGCATATTGTAACGCCATTGAAACGTGTTGAAATTTTTCGATAAGTTGCTCAACTATTGCAAAATCATTCTTTACTGCCGCGGTAGCAACCGTCGTTAAATCCGCACCAAAACTAAAATTATCGCCTTGGGCTTGCCACAAAATTAAACCTTTATAGCCATCATCTTGTGCGGTAAGGATCGCGCTCAGCAAACCATTGAGCACACCCATGGTTACAATATTAGCTTTTGTTTTAAAACTAACGATCAAGATATCATCGCCCGTTGTCCAAGCACGAATGGCATCGGTTTCATAAACGGTTTCGGTAACGGGAGGTTTTTCAGCTAACATACGTTCTGGAAAAAATTGTCGTTTATAAACCGGTAAGTCAGAACGCGGCTCGAATTTTTTTGTAGTGGGCGAATAACTACCTTCTGCCGTATAAGGCCCTTTATCTAATTGATCGACCCACGCTGGCAGTGGCATGGTCACCCTTGTTTTCTTGGCCGCAATATCTTCCTGAATAAGTTTTGCAATAAATTGCCAATCTGCAGTTTGCCACGTTTCAAATGGCCCTTGCTGCCACGCATAGCCCCAACGCATGGTCAAATCGACATCACGCGCAGTATGCGCAATACTTGCCAAATGATAGGCCGAGTAATGCCATATATCACGAAAAATCGCCCAAATAAATTGCGCTTGTGGATGAGTGTTCGCACGTAATTGAGTAAATTTTTCTTTGGGATCTTTAATTTTTAAAATAGCTAACACAGTGTCATCAATTTTCGCTTCGCTAATAATGTATTGCTGAGTCTTAACATCCAGTACTTTAATACTGTCGCCTTCTTTTTTGTAAATACCAGCGCCGGTTTTCTGACCCAACGCACCCGCTTGTACTAACGCTTGATACCACTTGGGCAACGTATAATATTGATGCCACGGATCATTCGCTAATTCCTGATCCATGGTGTTAACGACATGTCCCAACGTATCTAAGCCGACGACATCCAGCGTACGAAACGTCGCACTTTTAGGTCGCCCAATCAACGCTCCGGTGAGTGCGTCCACCTCAGTAAAGGATAAATTATAGTGTTCTGTGTGATATAACACGGCCAGTAATGAAAACACCCCTATCCGATTACCCACAAAATTTGGCGTATCTTTAGCCCGAACCACACCTTTGCCTAAAGTTGACACCAAAAATGTTTCCAATTGATCTAAAACCATGGGAAGCGTTTGTTGATTAGGAATTAATTCGACTAATTTCATATAGCGTGGCGGATTAAAAAAATGCATTCCGCAAAAACGCTCACGTAAACGTTCAGGTAAGACCTGGGCTAATTTGGCAATACTTAAACCAGAAGTATTACTCACAAAAATGGCCGTGTTATTAATATAGGGATCGACCTTGGCATACAGGGAGCGTTTCCAATCAAGACGCTCCGCAATCACTTCGATCACTAAGTCACACTCGCCTAGTAAAGCGAGATCTTCTTCATAGTTAGCTCGACGGATCAAGCTTGCTGTTTCGGGTGTTACCAAGGGCGTTGGTTTTAATTTTGCTAACCGTGCAATGGCAGCATTTACTACACCATTCAAAGGTCCTTGCTTGGCGGGTAAATCAAATAAAATTGTTTCAACATTGGCATTCGTCAATTGTGCTGCGATCTGTGCACCCATCACGCCAGCACCTAACACGGCTGCTTTACGAATGTATAAACTTTGTGACATGATCGATATCTCCTAACTACTATTCCGTTTTTTTGATAGCTTGTAAACACGCTTTAAATAATTTTGGATTGGCGGCTAATAATTCTTGTTTAGCCATATAATCGTGGGCACCCTGAAAATCGCCTACTAAAGCACCGGCTTCTTGTAATAATAAAGTACCTACGGCTAATTCAATCGTGGATAAACCACGGCCACAAAATGCATCCGCACGACCCGCAGCCGTATAGGCTAACGCGAGTGTTGTGCAACCTTGAAAATGAAAATGAGTATTTTGTTTTCGCAAATTAGAGTAAGTGTTAGAGTCGATGAAATCGTCCGAGCTCATAAATAATGAACCGGCTAAGTCAGGATTGCTATTCATACGAATTCGATAATCATCGCATTTGGCACCATTGCCGTTACTTGCCACAAAAAATTCTTCACAATTCGGATCGTAAATTAAAGCATGTTGTAATTTTTGTTGCTCATAGACCACAATGATGATGGCATAATGCGGAATATTTCGCATAAAGTTTTCCTGGCCATTGATCGCCTCAATATACCAAACTACATCCGCTTTAATTTGGCTAAAGTCAGGCGCTTCTGAAACAATCACATGTTCAGGGAAGGTTTTGCTGATCGTTTCGCGTAAAATGATCTCGGTATTTACTTGCAATTCCTGTAAGGCTTGTGGATTGCCTGCCGCATCGAGACGGACGCGTTCGTAAACCAAAAATGAACCTGCTTTACGAGCAGCACGAAGAGCGATGTTGAGAATGGGTTTCATAAACTTACCTGTGATTATTCTTAGCCGTAATGGTATCACATCTCTTCGTTTTGGGGCGGCAAACCGGGTGAAATTATTAGATGAAGATCCTGACGACGACAAATTTATTGAATGTGCCGTAGCGTTAGATGCTGCAATCATTATTTCAGGTGATAAGCATTTATTAAAATTAAAGCGCTATGTGCACATTGATATTGTATCGCCTCATGATTTTTTAGAAAATCATTTCAAAAAAAAGTGGTGAAATGCTTACTAATATAAAAATTATAAGTATTTCTCGTTACCTTCGCCGCTCGCGCTCCATTGCACAATACCATTAGCGCCAATCGTTCCCGTTAACACGTAAACATCCGTGGGCACTAAACCATTCGCGGTTGTCGGTGTGACGGTTAGCACGACTGACGTATCCGATGCGACCAACGAGATACTAGCAACTCGCGAAGTCGTCATATTATCATCCGGAATACCGCTCTTGCCGGTGCTTGCACAGCCATCTGCTGCCGACGAAAAATGGGTGATCCCTTTACTGGCGACACAGATCGCAATCGCCGTAGTATACGGTGCTGCAGCCGCCACAATTTCAGTGAATGCGGCGCGCCGTGTATAATTTTGATATGTTGGCACCGCAATGGCTGCCAAAATCCCGACAATCGCCACGACGATCATTAATTCAATTAATGTAAAACCTTTATTTAAACCTTGTCTCACGGTACCGCTCCTAAATGTTTTTGAAGTATAACAATAAAACTACCCATTATTCCTCATTGAGCAAACTTTATTCATTTAAGCATTTTAAATATTTACAATTTGTGCATTTTCTGTTTTCATACTCCTGAGGTTTAACTATGTCTACTACGGATAATGATTTTCCCATCATTAATTTTGTGAACAATATTATTAAAGAAGGCATTGCACGCAATGCCTCTGACATTCACTTTGAACCTTATGAAACGACGTACCGAATTCGCATGCGGATCGATGGTGTTTTATATGACGTTAATCAACCGGATGTAATGTTGGCGCCGCGTATCACCGTACGCATCAAAATTATGGCTGCACTGGATATTTCAGAAAAACGCTTACCACAAGATGGCCGCTGTAAACTTGAACTGACACCTCATCAATCAATCAGCCTCCGGATCAGCACCTGCCCTACTTTATTTGGTGAGAAAGTGGTGTTGCGTTTGTTGGACGTACAAACCACTCATCTTGGCATTGAACAATTAGGTTTTACAGAAGTCCAGCAGCAAATTTTCTTAGCTAATATTCATAAACAACAAGGTATGATTTTGGTGACTGGTCCTACTGGTAGTGGTAAAACTATGACCTTGTACACTGCTTTACAGTTGCTCAATAATTCCGAAAAAAATATTTCATCGGCTGAAGATCCAGTAGAAATTTATTTACCAGGGATCAATCAAGTGCAAATAAATAACAAAACCGGCTTAACGTTTGCGACAGCACTGCGCGCCTTTTTACGTCAAGATCCCGACATTATTATGCTTGGCGAAATTCGCGATCATGAAACCGCCGAAATAGCAGTAAAAGCAGCACAAACCGGACATTTAGTATTGTCGACTCTACACACTAATAGTGCAACTGAAACCCTCAATCGCTTAGCGAATATCGGCATTGAAGCGTTTAACATTGCGACCTCGATTAATCTCGTCATTGCGCAGCGTTTATTGCGACGCTTATGTCCACATTGCAAGCTCCCGCATGTTAATGATCCCAGGTTTTATGAAGCGACGGGTTGCAAGCATTGCACCGCTGGCTATCACGGTCGTATTGGTATTTTTGAAATGTTGCCGATCAGCCCTGCCATTAGCAAAATCATTCTTGAAAAGGGTAATACTCAAGATATCGAACAGCAAGCACTCAAAGAAGGCTTAATAAATTTGCGAAGCGCTGCTTTAAGTTTAGCAGAAACCGGTGTGACGAGTTTAACTGAAGTGAATCGAGTTACGGAATAATATTATGCGAAAAAACGTGTTTTCATTTAATTGGGAAGGTATAAATAGAAAACAACAATTCTGCAGCGGCACGATCATAGCGCGAAATTTAATTTCCGCACGTCTTAAATTAAAACAACAAGGTGTCTTAATTAAGAAATTGCAAAAAAACTCGAGACTTATAAATTTTTTTAACAACCCTTCTTTAAATAAAAAAACCGTCATGCATTTTACTCGCCAACTCACGACGTTACTCACGGCAGGAATTCCCTTGATCCAGGGCTTAGCTATCATTTGTAATAGCAATAAATCGACCATCTTACGTAAGATAACCTACGATTTAAAACTGAAAATTGAAAATGGCAGCAGTTTAACGGCCGCGTTACAGCAACATCCTCGCTCATTTGATGACTTATTTTGTGCGCTCATCAATGTAGGAGAACAATCCGGCACCTTAGACATTATGCTTGAACGCATCGCCCGCCATTATGAAAACATCGAACTTCTAAAAAATAAAATTCGTAAAGCCCTTACTTATCCTTGCGCCATTGTAGTGGTTGCCATCGTAGTCAGTGCCATTTTATTATTAAAAGTCATTCCGACCTTTGCTGCGTTATTTACCAGTAGTGGTCACGTGCTGCCACTCTTTACTCAATTAGTCATTAATTTTTCTCACGTGTGCCAACAATATGGAATATTCATGATCATGCTTTTTATGGCTATCCCAATTTCATGGCATTGGCTGCGTAAACATTCTAAAAATTGGCTGCAGCGAACTGACATTTTCTTACTTAAGTTACCCTTGTTTGGCACACTACTGCGTAAGGCTATTTTGGCACGCTTCTGTCGTACGTTGGCGACCACATTTTCTGCTGGGCTTCCCATCCTAACTTGCTTACAAATCACCGCCAAAGCGGCTAATAATCTCTACTATCAAAAAGCCATCTTACAAATCGGGATCTCAATTAGCCGTGGCGAAGCGTTACATAAAAGTATGGAAGCAAGTGATGCTTTTCCCGATATGCTATTACAGATGACAGCCATTGGTGAAGAATCCGGCAATCTTGAACAAATGATTAATCGAGCCGCGACCCTCTACGAAGAAGAGGTGGATAGGATCATAAGTAACTTGAGTAGTTTGCTCGAGCCAGCTATTATGACTATTTTAGGCATCTTGATTGGCGGCTTAGTCATCGCGATGTATTTACCCATTTTTAGAATAGGACAAGTATTTTGATTTTACAAACTCTCATCTTAAACACGACGTTATTTATTACCTTGAGTGCGATACTCGGAGCATTGCTGGGCAGTTTCCTCAATGTCGTCATTTATCGTTTACCCATTATGTTAGAACGTGCATGGCAACAAGAATGCGCACTACTTGATCCGCAGCATACTTCCGTAACTTCACCTTTTAACCTAGTTCTACCACGTTCTCATTGTCCACACTGTCAACATAAAATCCCTTTTTGGCATAATATCCCTCTGCTTTCTTATCTCATTTTGCGCGGCAAGTGTGCTTACTGTAAAAAATCGATCTCAGCACATTATTTTTTAGTTGAATTACTAAGTACCTTATTAACAGCCTTTATCGCTTATTGGTTCGGTGTGAGTTTTGAAACCTTGTTCACCTGGATCTTGACGTGGAGTTTAATTAGTCTGATGGTTATTGATTGGAAAACGCAACTATTACCCGACAATATTACCCTACCTTTGATCTGGCTAGGCTTGTTGGTAAACTGTTTTACTTTATTTGCACCGCTACCCAGTGCCGTATTCGGTGCCATCGGCGCTTATTTAAGTCTCTGGCTCCTCATGCAAACTTATAAGTTATTTACCAAAAAAGTGGCAATGGGACATGGCGATTTCAAATTGTTTGCGGTATTTGGCGCTTGGATCGGTTGGCAAACACTGCCCCTGTTAATTTTATTGGCGGCACTATGCGGTGCTATTGTCGGCATTATGATGCTCTGGATCAAAAAACAAAAATTTACCCAGCCCATTCCATTTGGCCCATTTTTAGCCGTTATTGGCTGGATCCTATTTATGTTTCATAGCGAATTGACCAGCTGGTCATTATGGTTATGAGCACGCAGACTCCGTTAGTCATCGGTCTAACCGGCGGCATCGGCAGTGGCAAAACCGTCGTATCCGATTTATTTGCCAAGATTGGAGTCACGATTATTGATACTGATCTTATTTCTCGAGAAATAGTGAAACCTCAACAACCTGCTTGGCAGCAAATTGTCGAACACTTTAGTGAAACTATTCTGTTACCCGATAAAACACTCAACCGCCGTCTGTTACGCGATAAAATTTTTGCGGATAGCAATGAGCGAGCGTGGTTAGAATCACTATTGCATCCTATGATCCGTTGTGAAATGCAGCGACAAATTCAACAGGCTCTCTCTCCCTATGTGATCGCCGTGATCCCATTGCTCACTGAAACCGCTCCTAATCCTTTAATTAATCGAGTACTCGTCGTCGATGCACCTGAGGAATTACAAGTGGCCAGAACAATGGCACGCGATCAGGCAGATCGTGAAGCGATTAACGCTATTATCGCGCATCAAACTCCTCGACCGATCCGGCTTACTTATGCGGATGATGTCATCGAAAATAATGGCGATCTCGCACAATTACAGAGTGCTGTCGAAAATTTACACCAGAAATATTTGCAAATTTCCACAAATGACCGATAATTAGACAAAGGATCTAAGGACAAGCGCTGTGGACCCATCAATATTATATGAACAACCCCTTAATGAAACAGCGCGTACTTGTTTGCGTTTAGAAAGTTTATTTGCCCAAACCAAATTCCACTTAAGTAAAAATAATTACTGGCATGACAGTGCAGCTATCGCATCTTTGATTGATCTTACTGCTGTATTGGAACGACTTGATTTCAAAACAAAATTAACGCAAACCTTAATGCATTATAAAGAAACGGTAAATCAACACGTTAATGATCCCTCCCTTGATCAAGAAAAGCTAGAATCGTTGGCTCGTGATTTGCTTGAAAATATTGATTATCTACAAACCACGCCCGGTAAATTAACCCAGGGAATTGATAAAGTCGAATTTTTAGCTGCCGTACGCTTACGCTCCACTAAAACTGGGGGCATGTGTAATTTTGAATTACCGCTTTATAATTATTGGTTACATCAACCTGAAGAACGTCGTCAAAAAGATTTAGAAACGTGGTTTGCAACCTTTAAATCGATCGAGCGTGCCGTTACGCTACTCATCTCCTTGATACGTCGCAGTGGTCAATTTACAACCGTCACAGCGACTAAAGGCTATTACGAACAATCTTTAGATCCACAAATTAATTATCAAATGATCCGGATCCGCACCACCGGTGATGCCATCGCCTTCCCTGACATCAGTGTTGGTCGGCATCGACTCAGCGTTCATTTTTTTGAGATCAATATTGCAGAACGTCCGCTCCAATATAAAGAAAACTTTAGCTTTGAGATAACCACCTGTCGATGAAAACCATTTCTGTAAAATGCCCTACTTGCAAAAAAACGGTTATCTGGGAAAAAGAAAATCTCAGCAAACCGTTTTGTTCTGAACGTTGTAAAGGGATCGATTTAGGTGACTGGGCTAGCGGCAAACATAGTATCGCTGGAGAGTCCGTCGAAATAATCCCTGATCACGAAGATTTTAATTAGGGCGACCATTAATTCATTATTTTAACGTCGAGTGATACGCAATACCCCAAAGGTTTTACGCAAACGGCAACCACATGCATCAATGTCTTATTAGCTGCCAGAGCACAGTGTACCGTGACAGGCAATTTTACCCCGACTCAAGCAGGCGCATCCTTTGAAATCGTGCATGATAAAGCTTTAAACAGATCCTAATTTAACGTGCGATTTCGCTGCCCAGGGTGACAGATTTTTCTGCCACGAGATCAGGTAGCCAGTGCAACGTTTTTTTAGGTAGCAGTAAAATAATCGTTGAGCCAAAATTAAAATAACCTAGTTCATCACCTTTTTTAAAAATAAGATCATCATGTTCATGCTGCCAAATTTGAACATCACGCACTTGATTGGGGGCTACAATACCTTGCCAGGCAGTGCAAATACCGGCGACTAACATGGCACCGACGAAGATCACGGCCATTAAACCAAATTCAGTCTCAAAAATCGCAATCAAGCGTTCATTACGTGCAAATACGCTATCAACATTTTCCGCTGTCGTTGGGTTCACTGAAAATAATTTGCCAGGTACGTAAATACTGCGCAATAGTTTGCCCGTGTAGGGCATATGAACGCGATGGTAATCACGCGGCGCTAAGTAAATGGTGGCAAATAAACCGTCATTAAAGATACTGACGCTAGGGTCATTCGCAAGTAATTGCGCTAATGTGTAATATCTGGCTTTGGCTTGCAGTAAGCGATCGCGAACAATGGTACCACATTGGCTTACAGTGCCATCGACGGGAGATATCAATGCCTTGCCAGGGGCAATAGGACGCGCTTCTGGTTTGAGGGTGCGAATAAAAAAACTATTGAAAGTTGGATAGCTATTGATGTCCGGATCCGTGCAAATACTCATATCAATTTTAAATTTTCGAATAAAGGCGGGTAACAGTTTGTTACGCACACCCGGTGAAAGTTTTAGATCCGCTAGTTTTCCAATTAAACGTGATAAACCATGTTGCGGTAAAATGTGCTGTAAAAGAATAAATAATCGTGTTTTCATCGGAAGGGATTTTCGCATGATTGAGTTGGAGAAGCAAGATGGATTAAAGGTAATGGTTTTGGCTAGTCTTGCAACTGCTCTTTAAAAAATTCTGTTATATACACAAATGTGCGATTAGCAATTATTTCAATATTCGCGCACCCTATTAAACCACAAAAATCCCGAAAGTATACGAAATATGCTAACATGGAAATCCATATGTCACATAATTTATCTGGAAAACACGTCGCACGCTTGATCTTTGCAATCATGGCCTTGTTTCCCTTGGTTGGCATGGGCGTTGATTTAATATCGCCGTCATTGCCGGCGATTAGTGAAAGTTTGCATGTTTCGGCGATCTTCTCTAAAAACTTGATCTCGATCTATTTGCTAGGCTATGCCTTGGGCAACTTTTTTATTGGCTTCTTATCTGATGCCTGGGGGCGACGTAATTTAATTTTAATCGGATTTTTAGGATTTACCTTAGCTAGCTTATTGCCCGCTTTAATTGCATCCCCCGATTTATTATTATGTGCTCGTTTCTTGCAAGGATTATGTATTGCATCATTTGGAGTGATCTCGCGTGGCATTATTTCCGACATTGTGCATTCCGATAAAATTGTACGCACTGGAGCTGCAACAGCTATGATGTGGGGACTTGGACCGATCATAGGACCTTTGATTGGCGGCTATTTACAAGCCTATTTTGGCTGGCAGGCGTGTTTTTATTTTTTTGCCTTATTTGGCTTTATCGGTTTAATGATGTTATTTTTCATTTTGCCAGAAACCTTATTAAATCGAAAGCCCCTCAGTCTTACCCAAATTAAAACTAATTTACGTATGATCCTATCAAACTCAAGCTTTGTTGGTTTGGTCATTGCGATGGGAGCGACCTATGCATTATTAATTGCTTTTAATACATTAGGACCTTTCTTAGTACAAAGTGTTTTACATTACTCACCGATATTTTTTGGTCACGTTGCGTTATGTATGGGTGTTGCATTTTTAGTGGGTACTATTTTTTGCCGACACCTCTTAAAAAAACTCACTCCTGAAAAATTATTAAAAATAGTCAGCTCCATTAGTATGGCGTTTATTTTATTAGTGCTTCCTATCACTTATTTTATGCCACTTAATTTATCACTGCTATTATTTACGACCGGTTGGATGTTTTTTACCTGTGGTCTTATTTATCCAGCCGGTATCGGTAAAATTTTATCGTTATTTCGTTCTATGGCAAGCAGTGCTGGCGCCATAACCAACTTAATTATTAATGTTATGTTTACTGGTATGACCGCCATTATCCTAAGTTTTGTGCATGTTGAGACGATTATTCCCATTATCTGCTCATATGTGATCTTGATGGCGATCTGTACGCTAGCAAATCGTTCGACAAAAAAGCAGCAGGTTTAAAAATTTTTACACGAACTTTCACCCATCAACAATTCAATAATCGGCTGATTAGCTTCGGGAAATTGATAGTTGGAAAGTTCGCTGCTTTTTATCCATTTAATTTCTTGTTGTTCGGCGCCATGAGCGGTGCCGCTAAATTTCTCGACGCGGAAAAAGTTTAATTGCACTGGTCGATCACCGTGATCATATTCAATGGTTTTTAAGGACGACATAGCTAATGGTTTGATATGTACTTCTTCGTGCAGTTCACGAGTGAGCGCTTGTTCAAGTGTTTCATCCACTTCAACTTTACCACCGGGAAATTCCCAATAACCAGCCTGGGATTGATTAGCCGTGCGCTGCGCGATCAGGATTTCATTTTGTTTGTTCGTAACAATGCCGACAACGACGATCATTTTGCTTTGGTTCATAAAATCTCACCCTACCCTCTCCCGCACGCGGCAGAGGGAAATTATAAAACAAAATCCTTATTAATAAATATTAATAAAGTTTTGCTAAGCTCGAAGCAATTCGAATTCTCGGCTAGGCGCACGAGGTGCGAGACTGCGGAGCATATGTACTAATATGTGAGCAAGCGAGTAGCGAAGTGCAACAACGCCGAAATTTCAAGTGCAAAGAGCTTAGACTTTGCCGTGGCAATGTTTATACTTCTTACCACTACCGCAATTACATAAATCATTACGACCTTGCTTACGTTCACCGTGTACAACTGAAACTAGGGCTTCGTGCGTAAGGGGTGTAATAGCTTGGGGCATTGGTTCATTACTCACGTCTGCTCCTGAAATGTCTAAATGCTGAAATGTTAAATTATTGGATTGTGTAATATGCTGATGCTGTTGCTCCATTACTTTTATATCTTCTTGTGCCACAAACTGCGCCTTGCTCAGCATTGTCGCTACTTCATGCTTAATGCCTTCTAGCATGTCGTTAAACATTAGGAACGACTCGCGTTTATATTCTTGTTTCGGATTTTTTTGCGCATAGCCGCGCCAACCAATTCCTTGACGTAAATGATCCATCGCAGCTAAATGTTCCCGCCAATGATTATCTAAACTTTGTAACATCATTGATTTTTCGAAATGACGCATCACGGGTGCGCCAACTTGCTTTTCTTTCGCCGCATACGCATCGTTGATCACATCGGCAATACGTCGGCGCAATGCATCTTCATTGAGGTGATCATCTGCTTTGATCCACTCTCTGAGTAGTAAATTGAGATGGAAATCATCTTGTAATTGCTTTTCTAAACCCACGACATCCCACTGCTCTTCTAAACTATTTAATGGAATATAATCAGTAATGACTTTTTCAATAGCACCCCGACGCACACTATGGATGGTATTGCTAATATCAGTGGCGGCTAATAACTGATCGCGTTGTGTATAAATCACGCGACGTTGATCATTGGCCACATCATCGTACTCTAGTAATTGCTTACGAATATCAAAGTTATGCCCTTCCACCTTGCGCTGAGCATTTTCTACTGCTTTAGTTACCCAAACATGTTCGATGGATTCACCTTCTTTCATACCCAGTTTTTTCATTAACGAACCAATACGACCCGAAGCAAAAATACGCATCAAGTTATCTTCCAATGATAAATAGAAACGTGAGCTCCCCGGATCACCTTGACGACCCGAACGACCGCGTAATTGATTATCAATCCGGCGTGACTCATGGCGCTCTGAACCCACAATGTGGAGACCGCCTGCCAGCAATACTGCATCATGATCACGCTGCCATTGCGCTTCTAATTCTTTAATTTGTTCGGGAGTTGGTTCTTCTACATTAGCAATTGCTGCTTTAACACTACCACCCAAAATAATATCGGTACCACGACCGGCCATGTTGGTAGCAATAGTTACTGTCCCCGGTTTGCCCGCTTGCGCAATAATTTCCGCTTCTTTTTCATGGAATTTAGCATTTAATACTTGATGCGTTAATTTTTCTTTATTTAACAAATCAGACAAATACTCTGACGTTTCAATTGATGCAGTACCAACCAATACCGGCTGACCTTTAGCGGAACGTTCTTTCACGTCAGCAATAATAGCGTTAAATTTTTCGCGAGACGTTAAATAAATTTGATCTGGCGTATCTGCGCGACATGAAACTCTATTAGTGGGGATCACAACAACTTCTAAACCGTAAATTTGTTGGAACTCATACGCTTCGGTATCAGCTGTACCAGTCATACCGCCTAATTTATGATATAAACGAAAATAATTTTGAAAGGTGATCGAGGCCAAAGTTACATTTTCGTTTTGAATATTGACATTTTCTTTGGCTTCCACTGCTTGATGCAAACCTTCTGACCAACGACGTCCTGGCATCGTACGACCGGTATGCTCGTCGACAATTACCACTTCACCTTTTTGCACGATATAGTCGACATTTTTTTGAAAGCACGCGTGCGCACGCAATGCGGCATTAACATGGTGCATCAAACTGATGTTAGCGAGATCATATAAATTGGGGCTGTCTTTCATTAAACCACTAGCCGCTAATAATTTTTCGAGATGTAAATGACCTTCTTCGCTTAAATGAACTTGTTTAGTTTTTTCATCAACTTCATAATCACTTTTTGTGGACTCTGTCGCGTCGGAGCCTTGGCGAAGACGGATTAATTTAGGTACGATTTTATCAATAGCCTGATACATTTCCGAACTATCTTCGGCAGCACCGGAAATAATCAATGGTGTACGTGCTTCATCAATTAAAATCGAATCGACTTCATCGACAATCGCAAAATTTAACGCGCGCTGCACTTTTTCTTCTAAGGTAAAGGCCATATTGTCACGAAGGTAATCAAAGCCAAATTCGTTATTTGTGCCGTACGTAATATCACAGGCATAGGCCGCTTTTTTCTCTTCTTGATCTTGACCACTTAAAATCGTACCGACAGTTAAACCTAAAAATTCATACAGTGGTTTCATCCACAAGGCATCACGCCGCACCAAATAATCATTGACGGTGATGATGTGTACGCCTTTTTCCGTGAGTGCATTCAAGTACGCTGCCAACGTACCCACCAAGGTTTTACCTTCACCCGTGCGCATTTCAGCAATTTTACCTTGATTAAGCACCGCACCACCGATCAACTGCACATCAAAATGGCGCATGTGCATAACACGCTTCGACGCTTCACGACACACGGCAAAGGCTTCAGGAAGAATAGATCCTAACGAGGCGCCTTTTTGTAAACGCTGTTTGAGAGCGGGCGTTCTAGCCTGTAAATCAGCATCACTTAATTTTGCAACATCGGCTTCTAAAGCATTAATTTGCAGAACTAATTTTTGAGATTGTTTTAAAACACGTTGATTACGACTGCCTAAAACACGGGTGACTAGTTTGTTTAACATGGAAACTCACTTATTTAAAAATTCTCGTTCATCCCGTCATTGCGAGAAGTACTCGACGAGGCAAAACCAGAACATTGGTCAATTAATAGGAGTGATATTAGCAGGAAATGCGTAATCCTGCTATCCTAACCGTATGGGATCAAACACTAAAATTTCAGCAAAAACCGTTTTAAACTCGCTTGGTTCATTCTCCGACAAAGCAACATTTTTACAGCGTTTAAATCTCGCGGTGAAGGCGCTATTAACGACTGATCTCATGGCGCATTGCCAGGTGGCCAATGTGCGAGATAACGTCTTAATTTTACATCTGGATACCGCTGCATGGGCAACCGCTCTACATTATCAAATCACTGATTTACTCGCTCAATTGCGTCAGCAACCGCCGTATGCCGCTATTAAAAGCATTCAATATAAAATTCGACCGCTTGATGGCCAACGTAAGGTAGCCCGCATTGAATGGGCGAAACCACTTTCGACTAATACACGAAAATTATTGAGTGATACTGCAAAAAGTGTATCTAATAAGGAGTTAGCGGAGGCGCTGAAGAGATTGAGTAAAAATTAATCTAGATTAATTTTTAGAACTTTTTTTTACAATCCCTCTTTCTTTGCCAATGCGTGGCAAATTCATCTCCCCTTGTTAGGGGAGATCTTAATCCCTCCTAACAAGGAGGGTCGACATGCGGAGCGTGGCGGGGAGATTGTATAATTAAGCAGCAGCGGCTATCGGCTGTACAAATGCACTAGGCAACTCTTTAGCATCATCGAATGACACTAATTCATAGGCTTCAGAACACGCTAATAAAGCACGTAATAAGCGATTATTAAGTTCATGGCCAGATTTATGGCCGACATAAGCACCAATGAGACTGTGACCTAATAAATAAAGATCGCCAATCGCATCGAGAATTTTATGCTTTACAAATTCATTTGAATAACGCAAGCCATCTTCGTTTAAAATGCGGTAATCATCTACGACGATAGCATTATCTAAACTACCCCCTTTCGCCAAATTATTCGCTTGTAACATCTCGTAATCTTTTAAGAACCCAAAGGTACGTGCTCGACTCACTTCTTTTACATAAGAAACTGTCGAAAAATCTAATTGCACATTTTGCTGCACGGAGTGAAATACAGGGTGATCAAAATCAATGGTAAAATCAATTTTAAAGCCTTCATAGGGCAAAAATTCAGCGTATTTATCACCGCTTTCTACTTTAATGGGTTGTTTAATACGAATAAATTGCTTTGGTGCGTTATCTAGCTCTTCAATACCTGCGGATTGTAATAAAAATACGAATGGACCGGCGCTGCCATCCATGACGGGTAATTCATCAGACGAAACATCAACATAGAGGTTATCAATACCTAAGCCTGCTAAGGCTGACATTAAATGTTCAATCGTGGCAACTCGCCCGCCTTCCACGCCAATGGTTGTATTCATGCGGGTATCGACTACGTGGCTTGCTTTGGCGGGAATTTCAATAACGGGATCGAGATCCACACGACGAAAAATAATACCTGTATTAGCGGTCGCTGGGCGCAAGGTTAAAAATACCTTTTCACCATGATGTAAACCAATGCCTGTGGCACGTATAATATTTTTCAGCGTTCTTTGCTTAATCATTCTGAATTAACCTTACACGTCGATAGCAATAATAATTGTGCGAATTGTAGCACAACTTATCAGAAATACTAGCCACACTCTTCCCCAACGTGAAATGAGTCTGAAAGGATGAAGGAAGTCGTTCATAATTAGGAGATGAATATAATTATGAACCTAGAAGGACTAAAAACTCTGAATGAAATAAAAGCCTTTTTAGATGGGACACACGTAGCCGTCTTTGAAGTGGTAGACGATAAACAAGCACGCTACGCGTTTATCAAACGAGCCTTGAACCGATTTACCTATGGCAGACTCAAGAAAGGTGAGCGAGGCATCATGGTCGCTTTTTTGCAAAGGGTGACAGGTTATTCTCGTCAACAAATCACGAGATTAATTGCCCAGCATCAGCAAACAGGACAAGTGATTGTACGGCAAAAAACGGTCGCACCGTTTGTGCAGAAGTACAACTACTGTGATATGATGACCCCGTTCGATAGACTGAAGTCTTTACCCGACTTCATTAACTTCTTAAAACCTGATGTCTCTCTGCAACAGCTTGAAGCTCAAGCTAATGCACTTTCTGATGATCAGGCTGCAAAGGTATTACGCGAACACAGAGCTATATTGTTTAATACTTTATCTGAACGGCTTCCGACCTTGGCTGCTTAACCTTG
>SHZH01000021.1 GCA_009692385.1 Gammaproteobacteria bacterium
ACGTTAGCACAATGGACGCATTGGTAATCGAAAAATTCAACCAGGGTTACAGTACCATTCGGGTTACCCGCAACCTGAGTACCATTCGCTCCAAAAATTTGCGCGCTGTTATCTTTGATCACAGCCATCGCTTTTTGCTGCTGTTGTTGATACTGCTGTTGTTGCAATTCTTGGCTCATTTGGATCAAAATCTCCGGATGGGCAATTAAGTAATCATGCACAATCGTCTGGAACTGCGTCGTTTGATCTTTAGAAAACGGAGCGGCGTTAGCCGAACCTACAACTAAAATTACAGCTAAGAAAATAAGAACTTTTTTCACTTTTTACACTCCGTATATTAAGGTTTTATTAAGAAAGCGACGTTTACACAATAAGCAAATCCTAAATTAAAGTCAAGTGAAAACACACATTTTCTGCTAACATGTGCTATAATCAATTATCAAAAAACAATACCTAATTTGGAGTAATATATGGCACATGATGGCAATAATTCCCTAACAGAACCTCTTCTTGGACAGGAAGAAGCTTCATTTGACGCTCCAACTGCCACAATCATTGCAATACCTCTTCTCACGCCGTCAGAACTTACTGAAGAGCCGGGTTGCTTAGCGCAAGCTGCGGCTTATTTCCGCGAAGGTTGGCAGACCGCAAAAGATTATGCACAGGCGATGTATTGCGGCGCGCGTTACTTAGCTACGTCTCCTGAACTGCGGCAAGGTGCTGCAGCGGAACTTAATCTTGGTTTATCAGTCGCAATTGCATGGACCTTATTCGCAGAAGCAAAATTTAAGATCAAAGAAGAGGCTGATAATGGCGGTAATTTATTTAAAATATTAGGTTTTTTTATCGCGTTACTGATTACATTAGTCATGCAATCTGCTATTCCACGTATAGCACGTGCGATTGCCGGAGCAAATGAACAAGCTATCCCGCATCTATTTACACCATTAGGATGGCATTCGAACTTGGCAAATCTTCTTAAAGCGCTAGAACACGTTGTTTTTATCAACACAGTAAATAATGACTTTGAGGGTGAGATGCCGCAAGCGGTATTTATCATCCTAGAATTATGCGTTGTTTTTCCTGCTTTAGTGCAAATTTTTCGTGACTTAACACCTCTGTCAGATAAATTATTATGCAAATGTGTACAGGCTCATAAAACAAAAACTGAGAGAACATTTTGGCGCGCGAAGGTTTCAGCAATGATGGCTATTGCATCCCCCCCTATTGTTAAAGGAGGTACAGCACTAGGGTATGGCATCGCATTTGGCGCGCACATGGAAGTCGTAGCAGCGGCCTTTATGAATTACTTTATCAATGCGTATCGTACTCAGAATATTGAAGATAACACCAATCACATCGTTTTAGCGACTGTGATGGGTTTTTTCAGTGTTGCTGGTGCTATTTATGCCCTTAAGAATGATGAGCATCAGCGATCAATCACACAAGGAATGCAGGTCATCTCTAATATTCTTGGACCGGCGCTGATTGGGATGGATATTGCCATTTATCAACATCCTAGTCGATATCAAAATTCAGCCGCATATCCTGGGGCAGTGGCTGGCGATGAAGTGGCTTCTCTTCTATCAGCCATAGCATTTGCGATAGCGATAAGATTAGCAACACCCTACCCACCATCAGAAATAGAGCGTATGGAAGATAAACTAGGTGATGATTTAGCCCGTCATTGGGGAGTGAGCCTACATGCCCCCAAGAATCACAAATGGGTCAAATGGTTTCTAACGACGATACTCGCGCCGTTTAACCCTAAATATAAAGAATTGGCGCCTGCGCCTGCGTCTGCGTCGCCTTCAGTAACGTCGGTGTAGAAAGCGTACTATAATTAATAAATTTGAATGAGGAGAGAATAATATGTCGAGATCACACATGACTAAAATAATTCAGCAACTGGTTGCTATGAGCCTGTTGTTGTTAATTGGCACCAATACGTTTGCGCTAGATGCTGCGATAAAAGAACGGTTGAACAGGCCAGAGAAGAATGCCATTACCCTGTTGTTTTTACAGCAAGCTAAAGATGCCATCTTAGTACCGCAACAAAAAAATTGTTATCACGTAACCTTAATTGGCATAGATCACAAATCATTATATTTTTCTGATCAACCAGGTCGAGTGGTTGGCCAAGTAACGGCTACAGAGTTTCTAGATTTATGGAAGAAAGATGGTATCAAACCCAATGCTGCCCTGCACGGTGACTACATAGTGAATAATAGGATTGTGACCTTTAATCTGGTCGCTACCTTAACCAAGCCAAACTTTGATACAAAAACGGATACCTGGCAATATCATGCCTGTGTGACGGATGTTCATACTGAAGCTCAAAAAGTCCCCAAGCATCTTAATAACGTTACTTTATTCATCGATAATTTCGATGGTAATGTCGGAGCATAATTCATATTGAGAGAAAATCGCATATAATACGGTATGCAATTTAATTTTCCCTATCAGTTACACCACAGCAACCGCGCACGCCGCTTAAACGTGCGCATCTCGCCCGAAAAGGGCGTGCAAGTTGTCATTCCGCCACGGCACACTGAACAACAAGCGTTAATCTTCCTCAAACAACACGAAGAATGGGTGCATAAACATGCGCAGGTGTGGCAGTTGCAACAACTCGAAGTCACCGTGCCTTCTGAAATTCACCTGCCGGTATTAACCGCACGCTGGACGGTCGCATACGAAACCTTAGTTGCGAGTAAACGTGCGACGTTATTAGAACGTCCCGATAATAGCTTAGTCTATTTGGGTGCCGATTTGCACGACACGAAAATCACCAAGTTGCAAAATTGGGTGAAAATCAAAGCCGAAAGTTATTTGACGCAACGTTTAGTACAACTTAGTCGCGAATGTGATCTACCCTTTAATTGCGTGATCTTTCGGGCGCAACGCAGTGTCTGGGGCACGTGTAATCGCGCCAAAAATATTAGTCTTAATTACAAACTGATTTTCTTAGCGCCTGAAGTAATTGATTATGTGTTAATCCACGAATTGTGTCACACTAAATATCTAGGCCACGGCCCACGCTTTTGGGCTCTAGTCGAAAAATTTGTTCCCGCGCAGCGCGCGCATCGTTTACAATTGCGCAAAGCGATGCACGATCAGATACCGCGCTGGTTTTACTAAGGGAATTATCATGGCCAAAAAATTACTTTTACTGGTTGATGGCAGCTCGTATCTTTATCGGGCGTTTCATGCCTTGCCACCCCTGACGAATTCCAAAGGTCAGCCGACCGGTGCGGTGTATGGTGTGGTGAATATGTTGCGGCGCTTAGTTCAAGATTATAAACCTGACTATGTGGCTGTCGTATTTGATGCCAAAGGCAAAACCTTTCGCGATGATATGTATGCACTGTACAAAGCGCATCGGCCGCCGATGCCGCCGGATCTCGTGGTACAAATTGAACCGCTGCATAAAATCATTAAAGCCATGGGTTTGCCATTATTGATGATCGACGGTGTGGAGGCCGATGATGTGATCGGTACCTTAGCGGTAAATGCGACGAATCAGGATATTCGTACCGTGATTTCCACGGGTGATAAAGATATGGCGCAATTGGTTAATGACCATGTCAGTTTAGTGAACACCATGACTAATACGCAAATGGATTATGCGGGGGTGATTGAAAAATTTGGCGTACCTCCCGAACGTATTATTGATTATCTCGCCTTGATCGGTGACAAAACCGATAACGTGCCTGGTGTAAATAGTTGTGGTCCCAAAACCGCAGTAAAGTGGCTGCAAGAATATGGTACGCTTGAGGAAGTCATCAAAAATGCCGAAAAAATTGGCGGAAAAGTGGGCGAACAATTACGTATCGCGATCCCTCATCTGCCTTTATCTAAACAATTAGTGACGATTAAAATTGATGTGCCGTTGCCACTAAGCTTAAATAATTTACACGAGCATGCGCATGAGCAACACGAGCTGGTAGATTTATTTAAAGAGCTTGAATTTAAAATCTGGTTGTCGGAGACGTTACGGGAAGGTGATGGTGTAGGGGCGACCCGCGGTCGCCCTCTCGAATCTGAAAAAGGCGATCAGAAGGGGGAGCTGGGGGAGGGCGACCAGCGGGTCGCCCCTACGAAATCTTCATCGGGTAATTATCAGACTATTCTAACCGAAACCGATTTTGAAAAATGGCTAGAAAAATTAGCACAAGCCGAACTATTTGCCTTCGACACCGAGACCACCAGCTTAAATTATATGGATGCCGAACTAGTCGGTATTTCATTTGCTATCGAAGCGGGGCACGCGGCTTATGTGCCTTTGGCTCATGATTATCTTGGCGCGCCTCAGCAGCTCGATCGCGCTTGGGTTTTAAGAAAATTAAAACCCATACTCGAAAATCCTAAACCAAAAATAATTGGCCAACATATTAAATACGACATGAACGTCTTAGCCAATTATGATATTAGTTTACGCGGGATTGCTTTCGACACCATGCTCGAATCTTATTGTTTAGACAGCGTGGCGACGCGCCATAATATGGATGCACTCGCCTTAAAATATTTAGGTGTAAATACCATCAAGTATGAAGACGTCGCCGGAAAAGGTGCGAAGCAAATTAATTTTTCACAAGTGGATATTGAAAAAGCCACGGAATATGCGGCCGAAGATGCCGATATTACACTGCAACTACACCAAACTTTGTGGCCACGATTAGCGGCGGAAACAAAACCCGCTGCAGTATTTCAAGAATTAGAAGTCCCGCTGATTTCTGTCCTATCAAAAATGGAATGCACCGGTGTCTTAGTCGATGGCAAAAAACTCGAACAATTGTCCGCACAATTTGCCAAACGCATGGATGAACTGATTGCCAAAGCGTATGAATTGGCGGGTGAAGAATTTAATTTGGATTCACCAAAACAACTGCAAGAAATTTTATTTAATAAACTACAATTACCCATGGGAAAAAAAACGGCGAAAGGACAAGCCTCAACGGCTGAAGCCGTATTGCACGATCTGGCGTTGGATTATCCATTGCCAGCCGTGATCCTCGAATATCGCACCGTAAGCAAATTAAAATCGACGTACACTGACAAATTGCCCACTTTAATTAATAAAAAAACGGGAAGAATTCACACGTCGTATAATCAAGCGGTTGCCTCGACCGGACGTTTATCTTCGTCGGATCCGAATTTGCAAAATATTCCGACGCGTTCCGAAGCGGGCCAAGAGATCCGTAGCACCTTTATCGCTGCACCCGGTTATCAACTGGTGTCAGCCGATTATTCGCAAGTGGAGTTGCGCATCATGGCACACATTGCCAATGATCCTGGATTGTTGAAATCGTTCGCTAATGGTATCGATATTCATCGCGCCACGGCAGCAGAAGTGTTTGGCATTCCGCTGGATAAAGTGACGTCTGATCAACGTCGTAAAGCCAAAGCCATTAACTTCGGTTTACTCTATGGGATGTCGGCGTTTGGTTTGTCGAAGCAGTTAGGTAGCAGTCGCCATGACGCACAAGAATATGTCGACATTTATTTTGCGCGCTATCCCGGTGTCAAAAAATATATGGAGCAAACGCGTGAACTGGCGAAACGCCAAGGTTATGTTGAAACCTTGCGGGGTCGCAGACTGTATTTGCCAGAAATAAATGCCAGCAATAAAATGCGGCAAATGGCCGCCGAGCGCATCGCAATCAATGCACCCTTACAAGGCACCGCAGCCGACATCATTAAACAAGCAATGCTCGATGTACAAGCGTGGTTGGATGAAAGTAAGATCGACGCCCGCATGATCATGCAAGTTCATGACGAATTAGTATTAGAAGTGGCAGACGCCGTCGTCGATCAAGTTAAAGAAAAATTACCGCTACTCATGACCGCGGCCGCCGATCTAAAAGTTCCCTTAGTCACCGCAGTCGGTGTGGGTTTAAATTGGGCACAAGCACATGATTAAAAAGGCTCTATGAAGGATCTAGGATGATTGCGCTGATTTACAACTGGTGGCTCATCTTTGCCCGACTCATTGAGCCGAACAAACATCTAGAAGCATGGTAGGATGGCGTTCAACTGCCGTTTTTAGGTTTAATTTAACATAAAATCGAAGATGTATAGACTGAAAATTAGAGTTTGTCATGGTGTTACCTAGCGTTAATTTCGTAGGATTGTTAATTTTCCCGTATTGTATTACAATTAGGACTAAATTAGTCCTAATTGGTATATCGATGTTAAAAATAAGTAAATTAGCGGATTATGGCACCAGCCTATTACTGATCATTGCGCAAAATAGAAAGGCCGTTTATACCGCCAAACAATTGGCGGAAGAGAGCAAGCTCGCCCTACCTACCGTTAGTAAAATTCTTAAGATCTTAACCAAAGGCAAATTATTAGTATCATTACGTGGCAGCCAGGGTGGTTATCAATTAGCGATCCTCGCTGAACAAATTAATCTGGCGCAGATTGTTCGTATTTTTGATGGTGAGATTGGCATGACTGATTGTCAGCACCATCGAGCGCAGTGTGATCTGGAAGCACATTGTGCGACCAAAAATAATTGGTCGGTGATTTCACAAGCCGTGTTTTCAGTTTTACAGAATATTTCGTTACAACAAATGTTGCAGCCAATTAAGGCGAATGAGGTTTCATCGGAGTCGCGAGCGGTGACGCGGAGGCGGTTGCCTTTAGTGCGAAGTAATAAAGGTGCCGCAACGGCAGGACCCCGAGCAGGGCGGTTACATCCATGACCCGTAATGCATCCATTAAAAAAGTTTTAGCTCAAGACTATCAACACGGTTTTGTGACCGATATTGAGTCGGATACCTTTGCGCCTGGTTTAAATGAAGATGTGATCCGCCGTTTATCAGCGATAAAAAACGAACCTGAATTTATGCTCGAATGGCGTCTCAAAGCGTATCGTCATTGGTTGTTGCTCGAAGAGCCGCACCATTGGGCAAACATTAAATATCCTAACATTGATTATCAAGCGCTCGCGTATTATTCTGCCCCAAAAATAAAAAAAGACGGACCCAAAAGTTTAGACGAAGTCGATCCCGAATTGTTGCGTACCTATGAGAAATTAGGTATTCCATTGTATGAGCGTGAACGTCTTGCGGGTGTTGCGGTGGATGCAGTATTTGATAGTGTATCAGTTGCGACGACATTTAAAGATAAGTTAGCGGAAAAAGGCGTCATTTTTTGTCCGTTTTCTGAAGCCGTACATAAGCATCCAGACTTAATCAAACAATATTTAGGTTCGGTCGTGCCGACAGGGGATAACTTTTTTGCGGCATTGAATTCTGCTGTTTTCAGTGATGGTTCGTTTGTTTATATTCCGCCAGGTGTACGTTGCCCGATGGAACTCTCGACTTATTTTCGCATTAATGCTGCGAATACCGGACAATTTGAACGCACTTTAATTATCGCCGATCGCGATAGTTATGTGAGTTATCTCGAAGGCTGTACAGCACCGATGCGCGATGAAAATCAACTGCATGCGGCTGTTGTCGAATTAATCGCTTTGGATAATGCGCAAATTAAATATTCTACGGTACAAAATTGGTATCCCGGTGATGCCGAAGGTAAGGGCGGTATTTATAATTTTGTGACGAAACGAGGTGCGTGTCGCGGTGTAAATTCAAAAATTTCGTGGACGCAAGTCGAAACCGGTTCGGCGATCACCTGGAAATACCCGAGTGTTATTTTACAAGGTGACAATTCGATAGGTGAATTTTATTCGGTCGCCTTGACGAATCATTACCAGCAAGCGGACACCGGTACCAAGATGATCCACATTGGAAAAAATACCAGTAGTACGATTATTGCTAAAGGTATCTCGGCAGGCTATGGCCAAAATACGTACCGTGGCTTAGTGAAGGTCATGGCAGGTGCGGACAACGCACGGAATTATACCCAGTGTGATTCGTTATTAATGAGTGATCACTGTGGGGCGCACACGTTTCCGTATATTGAAGTAAAAAATAATACAGCGCAAATTGAGCACGAGGCGACGACGTCACGCATTAGTGAAGATCAATTATTCTTTTGTTTGCAGCGCGGGCTATCAATGGAAGATGCTGTATCGATGATTGTGAATGGTTTTTGTAAAGAAGTAATGAAAGAATTGCCGATGGAGTTTGCGGTCGAAGCGCAGAAATTGTTGGGTGTGAGTTTGGAAGGATCCGTAGGATGATTGGAGAAAAAATGTTAACCATAAAAAATTTAGCCGCAACGGTGGGTGATAAAATCATTTTGCACGATCTTAATCTCACTGTAAAAGCAGGTGAAGTGCACGCCATCATGGGTCCTAACGGTTCCGGAAAAAGTACGCTTGGCAACGTGCTCGCAGGTCGCGAAGGATATACAGCCACGGCAGGTACCGTCGAATTTCTTGATCATAACTTATTTGCCTTAAGCACCGAAGAACGCGCGCGTAAAGGTTTGTTTTTAAGTTTTCAATACCCGATCGAGATCCCTGGTGTCACCAACATTTATTTTTTACGTGCTGCTGTTAATGCTGTACGCAAAAGTCGTGGCGACGAACCTTATGACGCGATGGATTTTATTAAACTCATCAAAGAGAAAGCAAAGTTTTTGCACATGGATGAAGGGTTTCTCTATCGTGATGTGAACAAAGGTTTCTCGGGTGGCGAGAAAAAACGTAACGAGATCTTACAATTATTACTGCTCGAACCTAAATTAGCTATTTTAGATGAGATCGATTCAGGTTTAGACATCGACGCGCTAAAAATTATTTCAGATGGCATTAATCAATTACGCCGTAGCGATCGCGCCATTATTCTAGTTACCCATTATCAACGCTTATTAGATCATGTCATTCCTGATTATGTGCACGTGTTATCGAAAGGGAAAATCGTAAAATCTGGTGGTCCTGAATTAGCGAAAGAATTAGAACAAACTGGTTATGCAGGATTGTGATGAAAACTGAAACATGGAAATACACGAATATTAAAAAATGGTTAGAGCGAGATTATCAGACTATTGATTCATACGCACCCATCATTGATTATAATGAACTGCCTGAGGGAGTTATTATTTGTCCGCTCGCCGACGCGTCAAAACAGGCCGACATTCCTTCACCCTACCCTCTCCCACAAGCGCTAGAGGGGAAGCTGAAAGAGCAGGGATTCTTTATTTATATTCCGAAGAATGTGGTTCTAAAAAATCCAATCTATATAACCGATATCGCTGCTCAATTAGATGATCCAACAGTATTGCCTGCTCGATTCCAAATTTTATTAGAAGAAAACAGTGTTGCTACGATAGTACATAAATTTGAAGCGAATGATGCTAATCATTATTGGCGTCGACAAGTAACTGAAATTAATTTAGCGCCAAACGCGCAACTTAATTATTATCAAGATCAAAATGAAGCGCCGACTAGTTTGCACACCCATTACATTGCAGTCCAACAAGGGCGAGATAGTCAATTTAACAGCTTTACCCTAGATAATGGTGGCGGCATCGTGCGTACGGATCTACACACTAAACTGCACGATGTAAATGCCACCTGTCACTTAAACGGTCTTTATTTAGTAAAAAACAAGCAGCATGTCGATAATCACACAATCATTGAACATCTCGCTCCACATACCCAAAGCTCAGAACACTATAAAGGCATTGTTGCCGATCAAGCACGTGCTGTATTTAATGGTAGAATTTACGTCGCGCCGCATGCGCAAAAAGTTGTGTCGGAGCAACATAATGAAAATTTATTATTATCCAAACAAGCGGAAATTGATACCAAACCCGAATTAGAGATCTATGCTGATGATGTGCAATGCGCACATGGTGCAACCGTGGGTCAATTAGATCGCGATGCTATTTTTTATATGACAACTCGTGGGATAGACGAAGAACTCGCCAAGCAATTGTTAACGTATGGTTTTGCTCACGAAATGCTGAACAGTATTTCTCATGATGAAATAAGAGCGTTATTTAATACGCAGTTATTAACGTGGTTTTCTAACAATCAGGAATTAGAGGATTTATTACCATGAGTTTTAATGTCGACAAAATTCGCGCAGATTTCCCCATTTTACAACAACAGGTCAATGGTAAGCTCTTAGTTTATTTAGACAATGCTGCGACCACGCAAAAACCAAAAGTGGTATTAGATGCGCTAATTAACTATTATCAAACCACCAACTCGAATGTCCATCGTGGAGTGCACACTTTAAGTATGCAAGCGACTGACGCGTATGAAGCGGCACGAACGACGTGCCAAAAATTTATCAATGCGACTGAAGCACGCGAAATTATTTTTTGTCGTGGCACAACCGAAGCGATTAACTTAGTTGCTCAAGCTTATGGCCGCAACACTCTGAAAACGGGTGATGAAATATTAATTAGTCAATTAGAACATCACTCGAATATTGTGCCCTGGCAATTAGTGTGTGAACAAACGGGAGCCATTTTAAAAGTCGCGCCGATCAATGAGCAGGGCGAAATTATGATGAGTGAATATCAGACGCTATTATCGAGTAAGACTAAAATCGTAGCGATCAATCATGTCTCCAATTCATTAGGCACGATCAATCCGGTTAAAGAAATGACAATGATGGCTCACGCCGTAGGTGCGAAAGTACTGATCGACGGTGCCCAGGCCTTGGCGCATGTGAACGTCGATGTACAAGATATTAATTGCGATTTTTATGCTGCCTCAGGCCATAAAGTGTATGCACCAATGGGCATCGGATTTTTATATGGTAAAGCCGCTATTTTAGAAGCCATGCAGCCCTATCAAGCCGGTGGGGAAATGATCCAAACCGTATCATTTTTAAAAAGCACTTATGCGCCGATCCCACAAAAATTTGAAGCAGGCACGCCAAATGTTGGTGATGCCATTGCTTTAGGTGCGGCGTTAACGTATTTAACAAAAATTGGCCGTGAGAATATTCATCATTATGAGCATGAGCTATTAGACTATGCGACGCAACAAGCCGATAACTTTCCTGGCTTACGGATCATTGGTACGGCAAAAGATAAAATTAGCATTTTAGCGTTTGTATTAGACGGCATTCATCCGCACGATGTCGGTACCATTTTAGATCATGAAGGCATTGCGGTACGCACGGGTCATCATTGTACGATGCCCTTAATGGAGTTCTTTAAAGTACCGGCTACCGTGCGCGCTTCCATGGCATTTTACAATACAAAACAAGAAATCGATGAATTATTTTGTGCTTTAAGAAAAGTGCAGGAGATGTTTGAATGAGCCAATTAGGTGAGCAGTTACGTGATCCGTTACGCGAGCTCTATCAAGAAGTGATCATCGACCATGCGCGCAATCCGCGTAATTTTGGTACCGTGTCAAATGTCACGCATCATGCCGAAGGTTTTAATCCCTTATGCGGTGACCAATTATCATTAGAAGTAGAAATTGAAAATAATAAAATTAAAGACGCTAAATTTAAAGGCACTGGTTGTGCTATTTCGACAGCCTCTGCATCACTTATGACGCAATTTTTAAAAGATAAAAATGTTGGCGAAGCGGAACAAATAGTAAAAGAATTTATAGATATGCTGACGCAATCACCGAAAATAGAGCATCCTAATTTAGGCAAGCTCACGGTATTAGCGGGTGTACATGACTATCCTGCGCGAGTGAAATGTGCGACCTTGGCTTGGCATACGTTAGATGCAGCATTAAAGCGCGAAGCAAAAATAGCGAGTACGGAATAATGACCACGACTGAAGTAGCAACAATAAATAAACCCGAATTAGAAGCCGCTATTATCGACGCGCTAAAAACTGTCTATGATCCAGAAATCCCCGTCAATATTTATGACTTGGGTCTCATTTACAATATCGCCATTAATGATGATGGTTTTGTGAAAATCGATATGACGTTGACTTCGCCAGGCTGTCCGGTAGCGCAAACTTTTCCGGGTATCGTCGAAGGCACCGTTGCCTCCGTACCGGGCGTCGTCAGTGCTACGGTTGAATTAGTCTGGGAACCTACGTGGACGACGGAGCGGATGAGTGAAGGGGCTAAATTAGAGCTGGGAATGTTTTAAATGAATAGGACTTACGCAAAAAGCAATCTGCTTTGTTGCAAACTTGCATCTCATCTTTTTGCGTAAGTCCTAATGAAGAAGGGCGACCAGCGGGTCGCCCCTACAAAAACCATCCCATTTTGTCCATTAAGCCAGCGATTCACATTCCGCGTAGGGGCGACCCGCCGGTCGCCCTCTCCCCGGTCGCTTTTTGCTATTTTATACTCGCTTTGTTATCATGGAACCTATTAAATAATAACGAGCTGACTCATGCCATTTCAAATTCCACAAGATATCGATTTTACGAAAGCAACCCGAGTAAAATGGGCCAATGCACCGCGTGGCTATCATGTTGATCCGACTGCTGGTTGTTGGGGTTGGTTGTTACGCACTGCCGCTAGTGATGATCAATATGAGCTGCTCAATAATCCTCACAATGATAATTTTACGGGTACTACGCTGCCACGTGAGGTTCTAATACCTACGCTACCCTACCCCGCAGCCAGCGCGACGGGTGATGAATCTGAAGATGAGCCAGGTGAAGCTGTTGCTACCGCTCGTGATAACGCCCCGAGCCTATCTTCTGGTGTTGGTGTCGTAGATGAAGCTGTTTCACCGAATATTGCTGCTTATTCTGCTAGCGCTCCTCAACCAGGATATAACACAGCAGATCATTCAAATCGGTTTGAACGCGATGCTTATGATCAAGCAAGCTGGAGAACGAATGGCGATTTTATTATTGATCTGGATCAGTTTTTAGTTAATCAACTTCCGATTGTAGATCAAGAAAATCGTCCTAAAAGATTATCATTCGGTTTAGTCGGTTGTCACGGTGTAAACACGGGTTACGCCATTGAATATCTCAAGAAAAATAAAGTTGCCATGAAAGTAGCGGCGCGCGAGCTCTCCGTTGCAGGTCGACATCACTTTAATTTTGTGTTGGGTGATAATTTTTATCATTTTGGCGTAACCGATCCGCGTTCCGACTTATTTTTTAGTTGTTTTCATAAGTATTTTAAGAATACACAGTGCTTTTCTATTTTAGGCAATCACGATTACAACATGCATGGCGAAGCCGATGGACCCTTGTCTACGCGCTTATTTCGCTTAGCACATTTGCAGCTGCCTAAACGCTATCGTGCTATGTGTCAAGTTTACCACTCCTATATCACTCCTCGTTTGTTGGATCCATTTCACGAGATGGGACATTCAAACGTTTGGAATATGCCGTTTAGTTACTATGCGATGGTGGCCAGGGGAATTCAGGCGGTTTTTATTTGTATTGATTCCAATACGCTTGCATTTGATGCCGTACAACAAATTTGGTTGATTGAAACTTACGCTCGATTGCACACTGAATTACCGACATATAATTTTATTTTAATTTCACATCATCCACTGGAATATTACAGTGAGCGTGCATTTAAGAAAAAAGAATGGAAAAAATATCGTCAAAGTAAAGATTCAGGATTACCTCGAAAACCGTTTAAGGTTTTGGGAGCTTTCAATCATGGACAATTTAAGTTCCATCCAGGTTTATCTACTGACGGCGATATGTCAAATATTGATACAATAGGGCATATTCTCAAGGATTTTCTACAAACATATAATCTTCACTTTAAGGCTATTTTTGCGGCACATGAGCATCTATTAGCGTTTGAAAAGATACGACTTGTATATGCTGATGGGTCACAAGAAAATGTACCACAATTTATTTCAGGGGGCGGTGGTGCAAAATTAAATGGCGTCGATCGTAGAATATCCGCAAGTAGACCATCTTTTCAAGATGTTAGCACAAAATTCTTTTCACAATATGGTTATATGCGAGTCATCTTAGATCAAAATCAATTGCATGTTAATTTTTACGGAATTAAATCGGCAACACGTATTCATAGTGAAAATATTATATTGCGCGGAGCTCAAGCTCCTACTGCATAATAAAGGTTATTTTGTTTCAAAATACAATTTATTTTAAGACCTGCCTAAAATAAACCCTTTCAAATAATTGGTTTCTTCGATGGCGGGATCGACGGGATGGTCGGGGGCTTGATGGAGTTGTTCGAGAACGGTAAGCGATCTCCCCGTTTTTAAACTCGCGCGGCGGATGACATCTAATAATTCATCACGACTTAAGTGCATCGAACACGAGGCGCTGAGTAACACGCCGTTTTCTGCTAATAAGCTTGCGGCTAATTCGTTTACGCGTAAATACGCTTGCGTCCCTGCAGCGCTGTCTTTTTTGCGTTTGATAAAAGCCGGTGGATCGGCAATGATGACATCGAATTTTTTGTTTTGGTTTTTAAGATCGGCTAGTGCGGTGAAAACATCGCTGTCTAAGGTCGTGATTTTAGATTCAACTTTATTTAGTTGTGCATTATGCGCTAACAATTTTAACGCCGTACCGGAACTGTCGACACAGGTTACGTGACTAGCACCCGCTTTCGCCATTTGTACACCGAACGCGCCGGTATACGAAAACAGATCCAGTACGGTTTTATCTTTTACATAATGAGCCAAACGAGCACGCGCAAAACGATGATCGTAATACCATCCGGTTTTTTGGCCGTGCCAAATATCAGCATCAAATAAACAGTCATTTTCTTCGAGACGACAGAGTTCGGGCGGTGTTCCTAAACCAATCGTCACGCCTTCGGTTAAACCTTCGACAACACGATACGAACTATCATTACGCCATAGAATATTTTTCGGTTTGATCACTTCTTGTAATGCCGCTAATAAATGGGGTACTAATAGATCCATGCCTGCCGTGTTAATTTGACCGACTAAGGTTTCACCAAATTGATCCATGATAAGCCCCGGCAATCCATCACTTTCACCGTACACTAAACGATAATAGGGTTTAGCAAATAATTTTTGACGTAGTGTTAATGCCGCTTGAATACGACGAATAAAAAAATCAGTATCAATTGTTTCATTGGGATCGCGAGTTAACAAACGACCGCAGAGTAACGTTTTGGGATTCACGTAAGCGATCCCCAAGGGCTTACCGTTAGATGCTTCAACCTGTACTAATTCCCCAGGCGTAAAACTAGTCAGTGGGGTGAGGGTATTGTTGATTTCGTTATTGTAGATCCACAGATGACCAGCTTGCAGTCGGCGATCTTGATTTTTCTGTAAACGTAACGTTGGTAAAGTCATTAGGGAGATTTTTGATAGGTACCAAATACCTTATCCCAGATCATCCAGCTGACACCAAAATTTACCACTTGATGGTAATGATGAATATCATGGAATTTTTTATAACGATGTAAGAATGTTCCCGGTGCAATTTTCCAATTGTGAACGATATGGTGACAAATTACATAGCCATAATAGCCGGAGATAAATCCGGCGAGTAAGCAACCCGCAACGGCATAACTGGTGACTAAGGCAATGGGCCAAGACAATAATACATAAGCTGCTAAGGTTAGGAGGGTGGGTGTGCCGAGATGGGCTTTAGGGCGACTGTGGTGTTCGCCGTGCCCCACTTTAAAGAACGGGGCATGATGGAATAGATAACGATGCGTAAAGTATTCAGTAAAGCCCCACAAACAAAAACCGCCAATTAAGAGTAAACCGGCGTTCCACCAGGGAAAATGGAGTTTGAAAATGGCGCATGCTAATAGAGCGACCACAACGAAAGGATAGACATAAAAGTCAGACCAATAACCGGTTTCCATTAACTTAATTAACCATGTTTTCGATGTGTCGCGCATTGGCATTGTTCTCCTCACAAATCGCGGCTCATTAACAGATCGGAAGTATAACAAAATTTTTGGTATAACTCTATGCATGGAAGGGTCAATACGTTATTCTTGCGCAGGATCTTTTATTCCTTCCCTCGTTTACGGGAGAGGGTTAGGGTTAGGGTGGAGGCAATCAATCTATGGCACAAAAAAAACCGAAAATATTCGATTTTGAAGCGAATATGCAGGAACTTGCAGAGATTGTCGAAAAAATCGAGGGTGGGGAGCTTAGTTTAGAAGAGGCGATGCAGGAATTCGAAAAAGGCGTGAAATTGACTAAAAATTGCCATGTCGCGCTGCAAACCGCTGAACAAAAAGTCAAAATTCTACTCGAACAAGCCGGTAATTATACACTGGAAGAGTTTGCTGATCCTGAAAACGATGATGCCGATAAGGATGATTAATAGCTTCCAGATCCAAGCGATCCTCGAACAGATCTTACCCGCCGCCACGCAGCAACCGCAACGCCTGCATCAGGCCATGCGCTATACCGTACTGGCCAGCGGCAAACGTATTCGCCCGTTGTTAGTGTATGCGACGGGGCAATCGTTTGGTGCTGCCATGGACACCTTAAATAACCCTGCCGCCGCCGTTGAGCTAATTCACTGTTATTCGCTCATTCATGATGACTTACCCGCCATGGACAACGATGATCTGCGTCGCGGCCAACCGACTTGTCATAAACAATTTGATGAAGCCACCGCCATTTTGGCGGGTGATGCCCTGCAATGCTTAGCTTTCTCAATTTTAGCGGCTGACACACATAATACGGCTGCGCAAACGCTACAGATGATTAATATTCTAGGGCAGTGCTGTGGTTCATTTGGCATGGCGGGTGGTCAGATGATTGATTTAGAGGCCATGGGCAAAACATTGACGCTGACTGATTTGCAAACCATGCATGCGCTCAAAACGGGTGCTTTAATTAAATGCAGTGTATTAATGGGAGCGATTGCCGCAAAGGTCGACACAGCTACGTTTAATAATTTATCTGATTTTGCCACTCATTTGGGGCTCGCCTTTCAAATTCAAGATGATATTTTAGATGTTGAAGGCGAGACCCAGCTTTTGGGTAAACAAGCGGGTGCAGATGCCTTATTAAATAAACCGACCTATCCAACTATTTTAGGTTTGACCGCCGCCAAACAACAAATGGAAATGGCTTACCAACAAGCACTCGCATGCTTAGATATTTATGGTGAAGCGGCTGTTTACTTACGTGAAGTGGCAGCGTATTTGGTGGATCGAACTTACTAACTTTATCGTTTAAATAGCTTTTCCACACGTTTAATATTGCGTTAAGTATTTTTTGTTAGATAGTTACTACTTGCCAAATAATATATAAAACGCCATCATAGCGACCATGATATTAAATGGGTGACTTATTTTGACGAGCAAATTTCCACTATTAGATCGCATTCAACTTCCGGCAGATTTACGGCAGCTGTCGCCGGGAAAATTGGTACCGTTAGCGGCGGAAGTTCGCCAGTTCATGATTGAAGCCTTGGATCAGTGTGGGGGCCATTTTGCGGCGAATTTAGGTACGGTCGAATTAGCGATTGCTCTACATTATCTTTATAACACTCCCGAAGACGATATAATTTGGGATGTCGGTCATCAAGCGTATCCCCACAAAATTTTAACCGGTCGAAAAAATCAATTACATACCATTCGTCAAAGCGGTGGACTCACTCCTTTTCAATGCCGTACCGAAAGCGAATACGATGCCTTTGGTGGCGGTCATTCCAGTACGTCAATTAGTGCGGCACTCGGTATGGCGATCGCCGCTCAGTTAAAAAACGAAACTCGGCGTTCCATTGCCGTGATCGGTGATGGCGGTATGACCTCGGGTATGGCATTCGAAGCTTTAAATCATGCGGGTGCACTCAAAGCTGATGTATTAGTGATTTTAAACGATAACGATATGTCGATCTCTCATAATGTCGGTGCTCTCAATAATTATTTTGCTCGCATTTGGTCGGGGAAAATTTACACCACGTTTCGCAAAGGCAGTAAACGCGTGTTGAAAAAAATGCCGCCGATGTGGGGTGAGTTAATGCGCCGTACCGAAGAACATCTCAAAGGCATGGTCGCACCCGGTACGTTATTTGAAGAACTGGGTTTTAATTATATTGGACCCATTGATGGTCATGATTTACCATTATTATTAACGATGTTGGGCAATATTAAAAAATTGTCGGGTCCACAATTTTTGCACATTATTACTAAGAAGGGCAAAGGCTATGCGCCCGCCGAAGCGGATCCCATTAAATATCACGCTGTCGCTCCGGGTTTTTATTCTAAACCGGATGTGGTTAAATCGAAAACCACAACATACTCAAATATTTTTGGCGATTGGTTATGTGAGATGGCCGCGCAAGATCAAAACATCGTGGCGATCACACCCGCGATGGGCGAAGGTTCGGATTTATTAAAATTTTCTCAAGAATTCCCAGAACGTTATTTTGATGTAGCAATTGCCGAACAACACAGCGTAACGCTCGCGGCTGGCATGGCGTGCCAGGGTTTGAAACCCGTGGTCGCTATTTATTCGACTTTTTTACAACGCGCGTATGATCAAATGATCCACGATGTCGCGATTCAAAAATTACCGGTATTATTTGCGATTGATCGCGGTGGCTTAGTGGGTGGCGATGGAGTGACGCATAACGGTGCCTTTGATTTAAGCTATATGCGTTCCATTCCGAATTTAATGATCATGGCACCGGCTGATGAAAATGAACTGCGCAATATGTTGTACACGGGTTATTTATTTAATGGGCCTGCTGCGGTGCGTTATCCACGCGGTAAAGTGCGTGGTGTTGCAATCAGTAATACAATGCAGCAATTACCGATTGGTAAAGCAGAATTAGTGCGTCAAGGTAAACGTGTTGCAATGCTATCGTTCGGTGCAATGCTAACCAGCACTTTAGAAGTTGCCGCACAAATTGATGCGACGGTAGTCAATATGCGTTTTGTGAAACCGCTCGATATCGAAATGATTAAGCAGCTAAGTGCTAGTCACGAGTTACTCGTGACGCTCGAAGAAAATGTCATCTTAGGCGGTGTGGGCAGTGGTGTGGGTGAAGTGCTTGCTGCAGAAAATATTTCGATTCCACTGTTAAATCTGGGTTTGCCTGATCAATTTATTGAACATGGTGAGCCAAGCAAGTTATTAGCTGATCTCGGTTTAGATGCGGCAGGAATTAAGCAATCAATTTTAAATAAGTTAAATAGCCTTCGTCATTCCAGCGGAAGCAGGGATCCAGAAAAGGATGGATCCCTGCTTTCGCAGGGCTGACGGGTGGGACAAATGCGCGGCATTTTACTTATAAATTTAGGCACTCCCGATTCACCGAGCGCC
Organism: Gammaproteobacteria bacterium; assembly: GCA_009692385.1. GTDB lineage: Bacteria > Pseudomonadota > Gammaproteobacteria > JABDGN01 > JABDGN01 > SHZH01. The sequence goes on from SHZH01000021.1 coordinate 19,092, forward strand.
AGCGATGTACGTTCCTATCTCAAAAGAGTCTGAAGAGTTAAACATTCTGTCCAGCAACCCAACCGCTAGACCACGCCCACTGAAAATTATAACCCCCAAGCCAGCCAGTAACGTCTAATACTTCACCGATGAAATACAATCCGGGTACGGTGCGTGCTTCCATCGTTTGCGAAGAAATTGCATCGCAATCAACGCCACCTAAAGTCACTTCAGCGGTACGATAACCTTCGGTATTATTCGGTTTTATCTGCCATGCTTGCAATTGCTCTACAATTTGTGCGAATTGTTCATAACGCATAGTAGCTAATGTTGTATCTAATAATTCTTTAGTGAAAAATGTTTCGATAACGTGTTTCGGTAGATGCTGGATCAATTCGGTTTTCAAAATGCTTTTCGGGTTAGAACCTTTTTTTTGTTTTAATATAGAAAGCAAATCGAGATCGGGTAATAAATTAATGGTTAATATTTCACCGGGTTGCCAATACGAAGAAATTTGCAAAATGGCGGGGCCACTGAGACCGCGATGGGTAAATAAAATATTCTCGCGAAAGGTTTGTTGCTTGACGCTTACAATGCTATCAATCGCAATACCCGAAAGCGCCGCATATTTTTGTTTGTCAGTATCATGTAAGGTAAGAGCCACTAATCCTGCACGAGTGGGCCAGACTTTAAGGTTAAATTGCTCAGCAATTTTATAACCAAAAGGACTTGCACCCATCGTTGGGATTGACAAGCCACCCGTAGCGATGACTAATGAGCCGCAAGAATAATTAATTTGTTGAGTGTTAACTTGAAAGTTATCTTCAAGTTTTTCAATTTGTTTTATCAAAGTATCCAGTTTAATTTCGACATTATATTTAGTACACTCAGCTAATAACATATTCACGATATCACTGGCTTTATGGTCACAAAACAATTGACCTAAAGTTTTCGTGTGATGGGGAATAGCATATTCGTTGACTAGCTTTATAAAATCCCATTGGGTGTAACGTTTGAGGGCAGATTTGCAAAAATGCGGATTATGCGATAAATAACGTTCTGGCAGAATCTCAAGATTAGTGAAATTACAACGACCGCCGCCCGACATCAAAATTTTCTTACCGACTTTATTGGCGTGATCAATGACTAAAACACGACGTTTGCGCTTACCCGCTTCAATCGCACACATTAAACCTGCTGCGCTGGCACCTATTATAATCACATCATAATTTTTCATAAGCTGTTATAGTGCCATTTTCCTTTAACAAAATAAAGCCATTTCCTACGCTGACGATAGCACGCAAAAATAAAGTTTTATTAATTATTTTTTGTTGTGTGTGTTTATCATTCAATTCTAAAGCGACGGTTAGTTTAGTTATGCGCTTGATGACGTTAACCGGTGGTGTATTAAAGGGTCAAGTCTTGACAATATACATTTACTCAAGCAGGGTAACCTCGTATATCAAAGCTCCTATGCATAGAATATGAAAATGCTGTGTATCACGCATGTCTTGGATCGTGAGCAAGGGCGTAAAGTCGTATTTGATAATAGATCATATCGAGTTTTGTTTTTTTCAATGCATCGCAGAGGCATGCCAATCATTGGGTCTGGAAGTATTGACTTATTGTTTAACGAGCAATTATTACCATCTTTTCTGAAGGCTTTAAATGTGTATTGTCAAGATTTGACCCCTTTAGACCCCTTTATCACATGATATGATTCTACCTTATTTTTAATCTATTTGTCTTAAAAGAGGTGAGCATATGCAACTAGGTAATTTCTCCGTTTGTTTAACCGTTAAAGATATTGCGGTGTCTAAGCAATTTTATGAAACGTTAGGTTTTGTGATTGTTGCTGGTGATGAAACGCAAAAATGGCTGGTGCTGAAAAATGGCACTGCGCGCATCGGTTTGTTTCAAGGAATGTTTGACAAGAATATGCTGACTTTTAACCCAGGGTGGGATGAAAACAAGCAAGAATTGAAAACATTTATGGATGTGCGTGATATTCAGAATCAGCTAAAAAAAGCGCATATTAAATTTGATCAAGAAGCAGTAGAAGGGAATGAGCCGACTCATTTTATGATTACCGATCCGGATGGCAATCCCATTCTGGTTGACCAGCATGTGAAAAGGGTATCGCAAGATACCCTTTAAGTAGTAGCGCAATATTTTTAGCTTGCCTGCTTAGTAAAATGGAATACTGTAGCGGCTTGATGATCAGGGCGGGCATTAATTACCAAACAAGTCATGCTTGTGCCATTAATCGTGCAATTTATTCTAGCATCATTATCAGTAGCCATCTGGAATTGATTGCCATCATATAAACAAGGCATATTATTCAACATACGTTGATTAGTCGCATGGCCTTTAGTATCGAGTAATACTTTACTTAGTACCTTAAAGTTTGCGTTAACTAAGCAGACCCCACTTTTTGCTGCAGTGATAACAAGTTGTTGGTCTATTCGTAGCACGGCTTTATTAAAGTCACCATTTGCCGCTTTAATTGATTTTGAAGTAATAATGGTGTCAGATCCACTCCAGGTACCCATTAAGTCTTGTGCCGTATCTGCTAAAACTGAAGTGCTCAGGGCAAGCAAGCTAACCATTAATACACCGATTATATTTTGACGCATCATATTTCTCCTTAAATTATGTTAGTAATGTACGACTAGAGTATAGCAAAGCATTGACAAAATACCAGCGCCAGTCTTGTCCAATGCAAGATGAGCCTGAAAAGGGGTGTTGATTCCAATACAAGATGAGCCTGAAAAGGTGACAATAGAGGTGGTGTTATTCATGCTGAAAGGATGAATAACTACATGAATGATACGCGGCTTGGACTTGAGCAAATAGGCCTGTTTTTAAACGGCACAAAAACCATTACC
>SHZH01000022.1 GCA_009692385.1 Gammaproteobacteria bacterium
TTTGCATTGCCACTTCAAAACCAGGCATGTCTAATTGCCAATCGCGTTCCCGCGCCATGTCAGCCGTCATATCAACCGGAAAACCATACGTATCGTAAAGCTTAAAAATTAATTCACCCGGTAACATTTTATTTTTAAGGTGCTTGGTTTCTTGTTCAAAAATTTTCAAGCCCTGCTCTAAGGTTTTAGCAAACTGTTCTTCTTCTTGTTTTAAGGCTTGAGTGATTTGCGCTTGTGCAGTGACTAATTCGGGATAAGCCGCACCCATTTCTTGAACTAACACAGGAACTAATTTATAAAAAAATGGCGATGCTAATTCTATTTTATAACCATGCCTAAGAGCACGGCGAATAATGCGACGTAACACATAACCGCGACCTTCATTACTAGGTAATACACCATCAGCAATCAAAAAAGAAGCTGAACGAATGTGATCAGCAATAATATTAAATCTGGCTCCCTCAAAACTAATAAGAGTAGTATCAGTATTTCTATGAGTTTCAAAATAAAGATTTTTAGCAACTTTAATTAATGGTTCGAAAATATCTGTTTGGTAATTATTATTTTTGTGTTGCATTACTGCGGTTAAGCGCTCTAAACCCATACCTGTATCAACGGATGGTTTAGGCAACGGCGTCATCACGCCATCGGCGGTACGATTAAATTGCATGAAAACAATGTTCCAAATTTCAATATAACGATCGCCGTCTTCATCGGGTGATCCCGGTGGGCCGCCTGCAATGTCAGCACCGTGATCATAAAATATTTCGGTGCAGGGTCCACAAGGACCAGTATCACCCATTGACCAAAAATTACTTTTTTCACCGAGGCGAACAATGCGTTCAGCCGCAACTCCAATTTCGTTTTGCCAAATAGCAGCGGCTTCATGGTCTGTTTCAAATACCGTAACCCATAATTTATCTTTGGGTAATTTTAAAATCGTGGTTAAAAATTCCCAGGCAAAATGAATCGCGTCCTTTTTAAAATAATCACCAAATGAAAAATTACCGAGCATTTCAAAAAAGGTGTGATGCCGTGCAGTGTAACCGACATTTTCTAAATCGTTGTGCTTACCACCCGCTCTTAAGCAGCGTTGCGAGGAAGTAGCACGAACATATGAGCGTGGATCCGATCCCAAAAAGACATCTTTAAATTGCACCATGCCAGCATTGGTAAATAATAAGGTGGGATCATTACCCGGAACTAATGAACTACTGCTAACAACTTGATGTTGTTTACTCGAAAAATAATCAAGGAATTTTTTACGTATTTCTGAACTTTTCATATATCTCTCATTTCCACCGCAAACCTAATTTGCTCATTATCAAAACCACGATACTGTAAAAAACGCATCTGCTTAGCACGCTCGGGAAAATCTTTGGCAACCACTGTGCCAAATTTTTTCTGTTTTTGCTCTGCTACCAATTGCCACCAATCTAATTCTGTCGAGCGAATTGCATTGGTAATCAGTTCATTGGCAATGCCGCGCTCGTTCAATTCTTGTTTAATTCGAATTGATCCAAAGCCGCGACGCGCACGCATTCTTGTATATGCTTCAGCAAATCGTTGGTCGTTTAATAGGTTATCGCGGACTAGACTATCAAGGATCGGTTCTATTGATTCAGGCTCAAATTCACGCAATAACAATTTATTACGTAATTCTAACCGAGAATGCTCACGATAAGCGAGCAGATCCATGCATATTTTGCGTAGATTTGGGGTCGTGGGGTTGGTCATGGGGTTGGTCTCTGGTGTAGGGGCGACCCGCCGGTCGCCCTCTCCCAATACCTAAATTGATTCGAGAGAGGGCGACCGGCGGGTCGCCCCTACAAACCTAAATTTTTGCCTGTTATTTATTCCTCAAGCCCCTCTTCCAGCACTTCAGCCACACTGTCGCCTTTACGGAGGAGCAGCGCTTTGGCACGGATCTTCGCTTCTAATTCTTTGGACATGTCTGGATGATCCTTCAAGTATTGACGCACATTGTCTTTACCTTGACCAATACGCTCGCCATTACAGCTATACCAAGCACCTGATTTTTCAATGAGGCCTTGCGCCACACCGAGTTCAATGATCTCACCTTCTTTTGAGATACCTTGGTCATACAAGATCTCAAATTCAGCCGTTCTAAACGGTGGCGCAACTTTGTTCTTAACCACTTTAACTTTAGTTTCGTTACCAATCACTTCTTCGCCTCTCTTGATACTGCCGGTACGGCGAATATCTAAACGCACGGAAGCATAGAATTTCAAGGCATTACCGCCCGTTGTGGTTTCAGGGCTACCAAACATCACACCAATCTTCATGCGAATTTGGTTAATAAAGACCACCAGGGTATTAGAACGTTTGATGTTGCCCGTTAATTTCCGCAAGGCTTGGGACATCAAGCGGGCTTGCAATCCCATATGGCTATCGCCCATCTCGCCTTCAATTTCAGCTTTAGGTGTTAACGCAGCAACCGAGTCAATGACGATCATATCAATACCACCTGATCGTACTAACATATCGGTAATTTCTAAGGCTTGCTCACCGGTATCGGGTTGCGAAACAAGTAACTCTTTGACATTGACCCCTAATTTTTCTGCGTATTGTGGATCTAAAGCATGTTCCGCATCGATAAAGGCAGCAACACCGCCAGCGGCTTGGCACTGCGCAATTGTTTCAAGCGTTAAGGTGGTTTTACCCGAAGACTCCGGTCCATAAATTTCGACCACTCGACCGCGAGGTAAACCACCAATGCCCAAAGCGGCATCCACGGTCAATGAACCAGTCGAAATCACTTCAATATCACGGGAAATACTAGAATCCCCTAACTTCATGACCGAACCTTTACCGAATTGACGTTCGATTTGGCTTAACGCTGCGGCTAGTGCTTTATTACGATCAGTACTCATAAATTCTCCTCAATAAAATTTGTTTATGGCTAACTCTTGATTCATTATGGCACAAACCTTTATTAAAAAGCAGCTATTTTTTAGCTAAAAAGCAGATAATTTATGCAAAATGATTTTGTACCTATGGTTTTAATTTTGTACCTACTTCTGTGCTACAATTATCATAAGAAAAAACAAAGAGCACTATTAATGACCATGCATCCTAAAATTGCCAGTATTCAAATGACCTCATGCGGTAACATTCACCGTAATCTTGAATGTGCTGAAAATTTATTAGCGCAAGCCGCCCAGCAAGGCGCGAGTGTCGCGGTACTTCCCGAAATGTTTCCGACACTTTCCGTCGAAAATGGCCATATTGAAAATCGTGAGCCATTTGGTCAGGGGCCCATCCAAGAATTTCTGAGCGCGCAAGCAAAAAAAAATAACATGTGGATTGTTGGCGGCACGATCCCGATTGCCAGTGATGATGATCAAAAAGTGTATGGTGCCTGTTTAATTTATAACAACGATGGTAAGTGTATCGCACGTTATGACAAAATTCATTTATTTGATGCCAAAATACAACCCGGTAAAGAAGAATATTATGAATCGCAACGCACTCTTGCGGGTAACACACCGATTGTCATTGACTCACCCGTTGGTAAATTAGGTGTCGCCGTGTGTTACGATCTACGCTTTCCCGAATTATTTCGTTATATGGCTCAGCTTGGCACCGAAGTGTTTGTGTTACCCGCCGCATTTTTGAATACCACGGGTGTGGCCCATTGGGAAGTGTTATTACGCGCGCGTGCGATTGAAAATTTGGCGTACGTGGTGGGTGCGAATCAAACTGGGATGCATCACAACGGTCGCCAATCGTTTGGTCATAGTATGATTGTCGATCCCTGGGGTGAAATTCTCGAAGAACTTGATGAAGTTGTGGGAGTGATCAGTACCGAAATTAATTTAGACTATCTCCACAAAATCCGCCAAAACCTTCCCGTCTGCGAGCATCGACGTATCGCCATTGGTGCGTGTCAGGCACTAAAAAGATGAACAATAGTAACACCCCAGGTAGGGATCCATCATTGCCGCAGAGAAGCGGCAACCATACGTCGTTTTGTGAATGAGCTAAAAAATGATCATCGCATCGCAAAGATAGTTAATGTATTAAGTAGATTTGACCCCTTAAGACCCATTAAATAGCAATCACCATTTGTCATTAAATACTAAGAGATCGTTGTCGCATCTGTACAAATGGTGGGATCGATAAGGAATTCATTGCGGGACTACCATTCAAATTGTCTGCCGAAGAGGCGATACCTGATGACGCACTGTTGAATGAAGCTGTCTCAGGCAATTCTTCTTCACGCTTTTTCTGATCTTTTATTTCCGAATCTATTTTAGTTAGCAATTCATCCCAATATAGAATATCTGAAATTTGATTCAACAGAGTCATTCTTCAGTATAACTGAGTAAACTTAAGGAAATATGAAGTATGAGTACTGATTTTCTCATGCAGATGATAATGATTGTCCACCGAGCAATAGGCTACTATCTCCAGACCAAAAGGAAGTGAGATCAATCCTCTTTCAGACTTCGAATACTCAATCCATCTGCAATTTGCGTACTTTCATTTCTTGAGTATGCTGCATCGCGATGACGACCGCTTCGGCACTGGTGATGGCGGTGTAGTAATTGATATTGTGTTGCACTGCATTACGGCGAATAACGTAAGAATCTGTCACACTCGGTTTGCTATTAGTCGTATTGATAATCAACACGATCTCATCATTTTTGATCATATCGACAATGTGCGGGCGACCTTGGCGAACTTTATTGACTGGCATGCAGACAATGCCGGCTTCTTGCAGTGTTTTTGCTGTACCTTGCGTGGCGACGATTGTAAAACCTAATTTGGTTAAATCACGCGCGACGCGAATTGCGAGTGGTTTGTCACTATCACGCACACTGATAAACACTTTTCCGCTTTTCGGTAATTTTTCATTACACGCCAAGATTGCTTTGGCGAAGGCTTCAGGAAAACTATCTCCGGTACCCATCGCTTCACCCGTTGATTTCATTTCGGGGCCTAAAATGGGATCAGCGCCTTGGAATTTAGCGAATGGAAATACCGGGCGTTTCACTGAAAAATATTTTAATGTAGGCTCATCGATAGCACCTTGACTCACTAATGATTGGCCCACCATACAACGTGCTGCAATTTTTGCTAAGGGTAAATCAGTGGCTTTCGATACGAACGGTACAGTCCGTGAAGCACGGGGATTTACTTCTAACACATAAATATCGCCATTCTGAATGGCGAATTGTACATTCATTAATCCCACGACTTTTAATTCATGTGCCATCATCACTGTTTGGCAACGTAATTCTTTTTGCTGTTCGGCGCTTAAATGATAGGCCGGCAATGAGCAGGATGAATCACCGGAATGCACGCCGGCCTGTTCCACATGTTCCATAATGCCGCCGATTAATACGTCTTTGCCATCACAGATCGCATCAACATCCACTTCAGTGGCATCGTTTAAAAAGCGATCTAATAATACCGGTGAGGAATTAGAAACTTGTACTGCGGTACGTAAATAACGCAGTAATTCGTCATCATTGTATACAACTTCCATCGCACGACCGCCCAAAACATAGGAAGGACGCACGATTAAGGGGTAACCAATTGCGTGAGCTTTGACAATGGCGGTGCTGACATCCTTTACCGTATCATTTGCTGGTTGTTTCAATCCTAAACCTTGTAATGCTACTTGAAAACGTTCGCGATCTTCAGCCCGATCGATCGCATCGGGACTCGTACCAATAATCGGTACACCTGCGGCTTCTAAGGGTTTCGCAAGACGTAATGGCGTTTGTCCACCGTATTGCACAATCACCCCTTCTGGTTTTTCGATGTGTACAATTTCCAACACATCTTCTAACGTTAAGGGCTCAAAATACAAACGATCGGAAGTATCATAATCAGTCGACACAGTTTCTGGATTGCAATTGATCATGATGGTTTCATAGCCATCTTCACGCAATGCTAAAGCCGCATGCACACAACAGTAATCAAATTCGATACCTTGGCCAATACGATTTGGACCACCCCCTAAGACAATAATTTTTTTGCGATCACTTGGGTTGGCTTCATTTTCTTCTTCATAGGTTGAATACATATACGCCGTGGTGGTGGCAAATTCACCCGCACAGGTATCAACGCGTTTATAGACGGGTCTAATACCAAATTGATGACGACGCTCACGCACTGCAGTTTCCGTAACACCTAATAAAGAAGCCATTTGAAAATCGGCAAAACCTTTGCGCTTTAATTGACGTAAGTGTTCAGCAGTTAAATTATTTAAACCCAAGTTCACTAATTTCTGTTCGCTGCTAATAATATCCGCGATCTGGGTTAGAAACCAAGGATCAATCTTGGTGCGCTTCGCTATTTTTTCGACATTCCAACCATAACGAAACGCATCGCCGATATACCATAAGCGATCGGCTCGTGGCGTACGCAACTCGTCCGTTAATTTTTGTGAGATATCCGGCGTATTGAGATCGACCATGGGGCGAAAACCATAGACACCCGTTTCTAAGCTGCGCATGGCTTTTTGTAGCGATTCTTGGAAGGTGCGGCCGATGGCCATCACTTCACCGACTGATTTCATCTGGGTCGTCAGACGATCATCACACCCGGGAAATTTTTCAAAATTAAAACGGGGAATTTTAACCACGACGTAATCCAGCGTCGGCTCAAATGAAATCGGCGTTTTACCACCCGTGATATCATTTTTTAATTCATCTAGTGTATAGCCTACGGCCAATTTAGCCGCCACTTTCGCAATGGGAAATCCGGTCGCTTTTGAGGCTAATGCCGAAGAACGTGACACGCGGGGATTCATTTCAATCACCACCATGCGACCCGTATCCGGATCGATACCAAATTGTACGTTCGAACCACCGGTATCCACACCAATTTCACGTAACACCGCAATCGAGGCATCACGCATGATTTGATATTCTTTATCGGTCAGCGTTTGTGCTGGAGCGACCGTAATTGAATCACCCGTATGCACGCCCATTGGATCGAAATTTTCAATCGCACAGACGATGATGCAATTATCTTTTTTATCACGCACCACTTCCATTTCAAATTCTTTCCAGCCCAGTAACGATTCGTCGAGCAATAATTCATGCGTGGGTGACAATTCAAAACCGCGTGTACAAATTTCTAAAAACTCTTCTTTGTTGTACGCGATCCCCCCTCCGCTGCCACCCAGGGTGAATGATGGCCGTACGACCGTAGGAAAACCGAGTTGTTGTTGAAATTGCAGCGCTTCTACCATGTCATGCGCAATAAACGAACGGGGCACAGCTAAACCGATGCGTGCCATGCATTCGTTAAATAACGCGCGATTTTCTGCTTTGGCAATGGCTTCGCTGCTGGCGCCAATTAATTCAACGTTATATTTTTCGAGGATCCCTTCACGCACTAAATCGAGCGCACAATTTAACGCGGTTTGTCCACCCATCGTGGGGAGTAAAGCATCGGGACGTTCTTTTTCAATCACTTTAGCAACCACTTCCCAACGTACGGGTTCGATATAGGTCGCATCGGCCATACTGGGATCGGTCATGATGGTTGCGGGATTAGAATTGACTAAAATAACCCGATAGCCTTCTTCTTTAAGTGCTTTGCAAGCTTGTACGCCAGAGTAATCAAACTCACACGCTTGGCCGATCACGATTGGACCCGCGCCGAGAATTAAAATACTTTTTAGATCAGTTCGTTTTGGCATAGTTATTTTTTATTTTCCTGCATCATCTCAATAAAACGTTCAAATAAAGGTTTTAAATCATGTGGCCCCGCACTGGCTTCGGGATGACCTTGGAAACTAAAAGCTGGTTTATCTTTTAAACGCATGCCTTGCAAGGATCCGTCAAACAGTGAAACATGAGTTACTTCAACATTGTTGGGCAGTGTCTTTTCATCGACAGCAAAACCATGATTTTGCGTGGTGATCAGTACCTTATCGGTTTGCAGATCTTTCACGGGATGGTTCGCTCCATGATGACCAAATTTCATTTTAAGTGTATTGGCACCGACGGCTAAACCTAAAATTTGATGACCTAAGCAAATTCCAAATAGAGGAATACCGACACGTAAAAATTCTTGAGTCGCTTTGATCGCATAATCACACGAAGCTGGATCGCCCGGACCATTCGATAAAAAAACACCATCGGGTTTTAACGCTAATACTTCTTGCGCCGAGGTCTTAGCGGGTACGACCGTAACACGGCAGCCAAAATCGGCTAAAATGCGTAGAATATTTTGCTTCACACCATAATCATAGGCCACGACATGATAAGGTAATTCGTTAGCGTTATAGTGTTTGAAATCATTGGTTTTTAAACACCAGGTACCTGTTGTCCATTCATAATTTTTAGGTGTCGAGACGATCTGTGCTAAATCCATGCCTGATAAACCTGGAAACGCTCGGGCTTTTTCGAGTGCTAATTTCTCATCTAACTGATCACCCGCTAAAATACAGGCATTTTGGGCACCTTTTTCACGAAGAATACGCGTTAATTTTCGCGTATCAATGTCTGCGATGGCTACAATCTTATGGCGCTGCAAATAATCAGCTAATGATTCGGTAGCACGCCAATTGCTATAGGTCAGCGGTAGATCGCGGATCACTAAACCCGCAGCATAAACGTGAGATGATTCTTGATCACCTGGATTGCAACCCGTGTTACCAATATGAGGATAAGTTAACGTCAGAATTTGTTGATTATAAGAGGGATCAGTCAACATTTCTTGGTAACCGGTCATCGAAGTATTAAAAACAACTTCACCAACCGTCTCACCAGAAACACCGATGCTGGTGCCGTGAAAGACACTGCCGTCGGCTAAAGCAAGAATTGCTGAGTGAGTCATTGCGGCTCCACGAATAAACCTATGAAATGCGCTGCGCAGTATATCCGAAGATCATCTAGATTGTCTAACAAAAATCAACCTTGCCTCTGGCTTCATGTGATTTGTCCTCGCCTCACATGCAGAGGGTTGTTCTACACATATCGGTGATGACAACCTGTAGACAACGATTTATTTAAAACAAAGTGTCGCGATGGCCTTCCTATGCTAAAATTACTCCATTAACAACGCCACCACCACGGCTCTTTCTTCACTCATCAAAATATTATATGTCCGACAGGCGGCTGCGGTGTCCATGACTTCAATACCAATACCGGCTGCATAAAAGGGTGCTAATAAATCCACACTCGGGAAATTAAAGGTTTTACCCATTCCCAAGATCAATATTTTTGGCTTTAGTGCTACTAAGCTAGCTAGATCAGTCGTTGTCAGATCGGCTAAATTACAAGGACGCCACATTGTGACCGGGCTATGGGGTGCAATAATTAAGCTACTTTTATAGCGCGTTTTATTGATCACAAACCCACCCGCTTGATAGCTGTCGATATAATTGCCCGTGCCACGATTTTGTGTTAATTCCATATTATTGTCTCTCACACAAAAAACATCGTTAATTCTGATGATATAACCGTTGCCAATAGAAATGAACCGATAGCAGCAATCCATAATTTATTACCAGTGAGGCCCGACGATTCTTTAAGTGCATAAAAGTACAGAGCAATTGCCCAAAGCCCGAGCAACAAATTTTGCAAGGTAAATATACTATTTAGTAACGATGGCCGTAAAAATATATTTGGATCGGTAAAGAAATGTGGGATGAAGGTTTTAAAGGCCATATCGGTCAATGTATCAAATAAAAAAGGAATCCGTGCCAACATTACCGTGCCAAAAAAATCAATTAAGCGTAAACCTTTTTGTCGAAATAATTTAGCAAATAATAGATAACCAAATGATAAACTTAAACAGCAAATGATGTTTTGATATAGCACCAGCCAAAAAGTATAATTAGCTTGATGGTTAGGATTCATGCCCACATCAATCGATGTCATAATATTGACATAATAGGTTTTGGCATAAAAACCAAGGGCACTCATCAAAAATAGTACGAGGATTCCTAAATATAACGCTTTAATTCCAGCAATTTTTTGAAAAGGATTTACAGTAAGATATAAAGCAGTCATCAGTCGCGTTGGCCGTTTGTCTAGCGCCATTGATAGAGTGTTAAAATCTTCTTCACTAATTTTTTTATCAGTGAGCAAATTTAGCAACCGCTGCTGTTCAGTCATAATGCCCTCACCTTAGTAAACAAAAATCATAGTTAATATTCTCAGCAGAGGAAATGCGATTAATAAAGAAATAATCGTGGCAAATATCAATTTATTTTTCGTTAATCCCGATGCCTCTTTTAACGCATAAAAGTAAAGCGCTAACTGCCAAAATAACAATAAGTAGATGAATAATTGGAAAAGTGCCGTAAGCCAAGTTTGGTAAAAAAAAGAAGGTATATAGTTCGCCTGGAAAAAATCAATCCCTAAGAGTAAAAGCATGAGAAATAAAAATGGGAGGCGTGCTAAACCTACCATACCAATAAAATCAGTGATGCGTAGATGTTTTTTTTGAAATAATTTAGCTACGACAATATAGAGGATAGAGAGTGTTAACCAACTAATTGCATTTTGATAAATTAATAGCCAAAAAGTATAGGGTACGTTAGGATGCGGTACACTCTTCCGCTGCGCAATATCAAAAATATCGATCACATAAAAGTTGGTATACCAACAGACATAACTACTCAATAATAATATTATGACGCCTGGTAACAAAGCAGACATGCCGGTGATTTTTTGAAATGGATTGATCAAAAATGAAATGACGCTACTCAAACCAGCTGACTTATTATTTAGCGCCGTCGATAAAACTTTAAAATCTTCCTCGGAGATTTTATGAGCATTTCGTAAATTAATTAACCGTTGTTTATCATCCATTATGAATACCTCACAATTTCCGCAACATTTTAGCGGCATCTTTTGCCGAAATTTTGCCATCTTCTAATAGCTTTAAAATATCTTCTTTGGATTGTTTATCCGTACCGCCAATTGCTTCGACATTTTCGATTAATTGATTGAGTTGATTGCGTAAAGTGGGGTACGAAACGCCCTGCTTGGTCGCCATTTCTTTTAAACTACCCGAGCACTTTACAAAATCCAAAATAAAACTTAACTCTTCTTCCGCTAATTTTAATAACGGATTGATATCAAATTTACCATCAAACGTGGTATGACAATGATCACACTTAATTCGTTCGACATACAGCTTCGAACTATTGCATGATGGACATTTGGCAATGATTTTTCCCATTGTTCACTCTCTTAAAAAATACTGTAAATAACACCCACGGCTACCGCATAATTTTGGTTATGCTTAATGAGCGGGCTTTTCGCAACTTGATCTAAATAATTGATCATCGCCACACTACCCGTCAAAATCCAGTGTTTATTTATACTATACATTGGCGTAATTCCATAGGATATATTATCCCAGCCGCTATGGGTATTATAGCTCGATAATCCACTTGCACTCGACTCGGTATTAGTAACACCATACAAAGACTGCATGTAACGCGCATCATCATACTGAGCAGCAACGACTAGATTCACGACTAGATGTTGCGAAAGTGGTACCGCACGTGTTGCAGTAGCCTTATAAAAACCGGCGCCTTCTGATTGGCCTAGAGTTTTATTAGCCGCAATACCGAAGTTATATAAAGAAACGGTATAATTCGCAAATACGCTTCCCATAAAGGCATCTTTAGGATTAGTGAGTCCAGAGACTTCTTTGCTACGCCAATTATTACCATAACTGTAATTAACGCTGGTGCCCACGATCCATGGTTTAGTATTGATGAAATTGACACCCAGACCTTGTCCTGAGCTGAGGAAAAATCGATTGTCATATGAAACACTGGCTGCCAAGGCCGTCGCACCGATCATGGTGTCTGAACCTGGATATTTAGGCGTAATGCCAGTTGCCACGGCGACAATTGCCGTCCAAGGACTAGGGGTTAAGGCACTGACTTCAGCCGCTTTTTTATGCTTGTGCTTCGCCACAAAACTACCGGTCAAATTATCATAGACTACGTTACTACTAGCATTATTCGTTATAGGCGCATTAGTATTGGTTGGATCACTGGAAGCATTAGCATAGCTCGGTGCTATCCAACTCAAGGCTAATCCTGTTAATAAAGTCGCCAGTACTATTTTTTTTAATTTAAACATATAAGCTATCTATCCTCGTTAATTATTATTTATAAGTTTTAGATAGACAATTATAGACGATATATAAATAAACACAACATTTTTTTAACTTTGTTTAATTAAAAATACACTTTGTTTTGTTAAGCTAAGCTTTCCTTAATTATTCTAATTTGCGGGTACTTTCTATTTTTGCCTCTTACCAATCCTACATTAGAATGCTATAATTTACTTAAATTAATTTAATGTCTAGTATAGTATACATATGATAACTTCAACTGCCACTAAAACAGTTTTGTCACTTCTCGGACAGCTTGTTAAAACAGCACGTCAACAAAGAGGTATGTCACAAAAAGAATTAGGCCAACGATTGGATGCCAGCCGCCAAACTATAATTGCTTTGGAAAAAGGCGATGCGCAGGTCAGCATTGGCACGGTTTTTGAGGCAGCACATATTGTCGGCATACCTCTGTTATCAGACGACAAAGAGAAATTAAATCAATGGCAAGCTATTCTGTCTGGGTTTACGAGTCTGCTGCCAAAACGAATTCATAGTAAAAAAGTGGAAATCGACAATGACTTCTAACATGCAACACAACAAAGAAGCGTATGTTTGGATGTGGCTACCAACCGCGCTCGAACCCACTGTTATCGGCAAAATGATTTTAGCGGAAGGAAAATATCATTTCACTTATGGTAAAAGCTACCTAACACGTGCTGATGCAATGGCACTTTCACCGGTGGAATTACCATTAAGTACACAAACATTTTCGCCGACTGGCCTACATGAAATGCCAGCTTGCTTACGTGATGCCAGTCCGGATGCGTGGGGACGTCGCTTAATTGATTATCAATTTCCGCAGTTAAATCCCAATGAATTAGATTATCTTTTATTATCCGGTAGTGATCGTATTGGTGCGCTCGATTTTCAACACTCCGCTACCGAATATGTAGCCCGTGATGCTGAACCAATTCACCTCGAAGCAGTTGAAGAATTAGCTGAAATGCTGGAAACTCATCAACCACCTAATCCGAAGCTAATCTCGATCTTAATGCATGGTACTAGCATTGGTGGCGCACGACCTAAATGCTTAATCGAAATAAATGATAAAGCTTATATAGCAAAATTCTCTCTCTCTAGCGATCAACATACTTTTGTGCAGAACGAATACGTTGCTATGCGTTTGGCAGCGAAAATGGGGATCACAGTTGCGCCTGTGTTACTCAAATCGATACATGGACGTGATATTTTATTAGTCGAACGTTTCGATCGAATGATTCAAAAAGACGGAACATATCGCAAACATATGTTAAGCGCTTTAAGCCTACTAGGCTTACATGAAATGGAGGCTCGTTATGCACGCTATATTGATTTTGCAGATTTAATCCGTCAATATTCGAGTGATCCAAAAGCATCATTACAAGAATTATTTAGTCGCTTAGTCTTTAATGTACTCATTGGTAATACCGATGATCACGCACGTAATCATGCTGTTTTTTGGGATGGTTATCATCTTACGCTCACACCCGCCTACGATTTATCACCGCAATTACGCGTGGGTCATGAAGCCACACAAGCCATGATGATTGGCGGTGAATCTGGAAATTTTGCTACCTTAAAAAATGCTTTCTCTATCCATCCACATTTTTTGTTATCAGAAAATGACGCTCGCGATATCATTCAACAGCAACTGAGTACACTGGATACTCATTGGACAAGTATTTGTGATGAAGCCGGAATGACAATATTTGAGCGTTCACGGCTATGGGGGAGCACTGTTAAAAGCGAATATTGCATGCAGGATTGGACTAACTAACCACATTAAAACGATTAATCCGCCGCCGCTTCGATACTGCGTGAGGTTTGTGCCAAAGTATGGCACGCGTCTACACAAATAATAATTATTATGGGAAGAGCATGTTTATTAGCAATTCACACAGATTTTTGATCGCTAAAATAAGAGAGATCTTGGGTGAGCAGGATCTTGAGAAATTTTTTAACCCGACTGTCAAGCACTTTCCAGAAAAACACATCCTACTTGCTCCTCGATCAGCCCTTTTCAATGCGACGAAAGCACCCGCTCCCTTTGTAGCGCCGTCGGATCCAACAGCTCATGCTCAATCAGAAGAGATTCTATATCTATTTCTAGGCAATATTATTATTTTTGAAAGTACACCTCTTGGTCAATTTGCAAAACGTACTTTTAAAAATAGTCAGGAATTTTTTGCAGTTTACGGTCTTTTTAACCCACTTGATCTTAATCAAAATGACAAGCTTGACGAGATGATATATACATACCCTAGAGATATTTTTCAGACCAAAGACGGCGAGTGCATGAGCATAGGCCTCACTCTACGCACTAAGCCTTATACCCCTTCTCTATTAATTCAGATTCTTTGGTTTATTACTCGTACAAGTTATTCAATAACGCGAGATGAGAAGATATTTGAAAACTTATTCGAATTGACGAATGAAGTACGATGTCTGTTTTTTTTGGAAAGGTATACTCGGACTGTGGGCAAAGACTTCGTATATGGAGAAGATAAAATTTATGCAGCCTGTAAAAAAAGTCCTGCCGAACTCAATTTAGATAAACTTAAAACACTATTCTTGCTCTGTTGCGCTGAGTCGGTCGCACCATCCACCCTTGTTTTATCTTTATATTCTGCGGTACAACGTATCTTGGGCCATGCTGATACACCTGAAAATCGGCGATCTTTTTTCTCTGGTATTGGTATGCAGCTGCTAGAAGAATATGGAACTTCAAGTCGTACTTATGTTGTAATGGACGTCACCTTCCACACTGAGAATCTTGAAACCTTTAGAATGCAACCGAAATTTCTCAATAAAGTCATGCAGACCCCCGAAATACAGTTCTCTCCGCAAATAGGATCTCACGCTGCGCTAACGTGTTCTGGATCGTCAGCAGTTACCCCACCATCATCTAACTGGCTTCCTTTACAACAAGTATGGCAATCACTGCAGCAATTATGCGAGCGATATGCTAGAACAAAGGGCGCTTTGCACACTTTTCTGTCATCACAAGAAAAAAAAGGGATCCTGGGAACTGGGATCATGGGGGAACTGTCTCAAGCTAGTAGTGATGCCGCAATGCTTAATCTATTGGGACAAGTTCAAATAAAACGGTCGCCAAAAAACGAACCTCCACATACTCTCATGTTCTCTCTGCTAATTGATTTATGGGTACAATTATCAGAACAAACGAGTCACATGCTATTTCATCCGAGTGCTATTCTCTGCAACCACTTCTTGACACGTTTGATACGGTGTTTAGATGAAGATTCGTTACATAATCAGTCTCACAAAGATAATCGATCCCTCATCGGTGAATTATTTATTAGACTGCCAGCACCGCAACGTGCAGAAATAACTTATAATTATTGGAGTTTTTGTTTGGCCGTGCTAGTTCCAAAATGGAACCAAGATAAATATAAAATGATAATGACGCTCATAAATAATAAGCTCGAAGACATGAAGACCTTACTTGCCTATCTGAAACGTGGACGATTACATGCTCCAGGGTTGAAGAGTAAGCTTAGCTGGCCTGAAAACTTTAATAAATATTTAACATTTTGCTGCGAGCAATTTGAGCAATATCATGAGTTATATCAATCTTACTTAACTCAGAAGGAACGAAATCAAGCTCCTACTCAGCTGTCCGAGAAGTTTCTTATAGCGTTAAAGGATTTAGAAGAAAGAATGAAGACTTATAATATCCCTGAGATTTTTAGGGACAAGAGATATTAGACAACTATTTACCGAGAAACCCAGTGTCGCAATGGCATTCCTATGCTAAAATTACTCAAATTTCGTAGGATCTAAACATTGTGACTGATTTAAGCCATATTCGTAACTTTTCTATTATTGCTCATATTGACCATGGTAAGTCTACCCTCTCCGATCGCCTGATCCAATTATGTGGTGGTTTGAGTGCTCGAGAAATGTCGTCTCAAGTCCTTGATTCCATGGAGCTCGAACAAGAACGCGGGATCACCATTAAAGCACAAAGTGTTACGCTTTATTATAAAGCCAAAGATGGTATCACCTATCAACTTAACTTTATTGATACTCCCGGCCATGTTGACTTTGCTTATGAAGTCTCCCGCTCACTGGCTGCCTGTGAAGGGGCTTTACTCTTAGTGGATGCCGGTCAAGGTGTTGAAGCGCAAACCGTCGCGGTCTGCTATACCGCCATGGGGCAAAATCTCGAAGTGGTACCCGTCTTAAATAAAATTGATCTCCCGCAAGCCGATGCCGAAAAAGTCTGCAAAGAAATTGAAGACATCATCGGTTTAGATGCTACGGAAGCCTTATCAATTAGCGCGAAAACGGGGTTGGGTATCCCTGAATTATTAGAACAGATTGTGGCAAAAATTCCGGCGCCACAAGGCGATTATGACGCACCCTTAAAAGCCTTAATTATTGACTCCTGGTTCGACACCTATTTAGGCGTAGTATCATTAGTCCGTGTTAAAGACGGCGTATTGAAAGTCGGTGACAAAATGCAAGTGATGTCATCTGGTAAAAATTACGTGGTAGATAAAGTCGGTATCTTCACCCCGAAACGTACCGAGAAACCAGAAATTCGTGCCGGTGAAGTCGGCTTCGTGATCGCTGGCATCAAAGAAATTCAGGGCGCTCCGGTGGGTGATACCTTAACGCTCGCCAAAAATCCGGCGACCACCGCACTGCCTGGATTTAAAAAAGTGCAACCACAAGTCTACGCTGGTATCTTTCCCATCAGCACCGATGATTATCCCGCCTTCCGTGAAGCCTTAGCGAAACTAAGTCTAAATGATGCGTCATTATTTTACGAACCTGAATCCTCTGATGCCTTAGGCTTTGGTTTTCGCTGTGGCTTCTTAGGTCTGTTGCACATGGAAATTATTCAAGAACGTTTAGAACGTGAATATGATCTCGATCTGATCACGACTGCACCGACCGTGGTCTACGAAGTGGTCACAATCAAGGGCGAATGTTTACGCATTGATAATCCGGCTGCCTTACCGGTAACAAATTTGATTGCTGAATTTCATGAACCGATCGTTCAAGCTAATATCTTAGTTCCTCAAGAATATTTAGGCAGTGTGATAACCTTGTGCATTGAGCGTCGCGGTGTACAAAAAGATATGAAATATATCGGCAACCAAGTATCACTTAGCTATGAACTACCCATGAACGAAGTAGTCATGGATTTTTTTGATCGACTTAAATCGCTCAGTCGTGGTTTTGCGTCACTTGATTATCATTTTATACGTTTTGAACTGGCTGACATGACCAAACTAGATGTGCTGATCAATGGTGAAAAAGTTGAAGCCTTGTCAATTATTGTACATAAAGATCAAGCGCAATTCCGCGGTCGCGCTTTAACTGAGAAAATGCAAGAATTGATCCCACGACAAATGTTTGACATTGCTATTCAAGCGGCGATTGGCAATCAAATCATTGCCCGCTCTTCGGTAAAAGCGCTACGTAAAAATGTCACGGCTAAATGTTATGGTGGCGACATTTCCCGTAAACGTAAATTATTAGAAAAGCAAAAAGCCGGCAAAAAACGCATGAAGCAAGTCGGTCGTGTTGAGATCCCTCAAGAGGCTTTTTTGGCGGTATTGAAGATTGAGAGATAGAATTATAGTGAGCATAGATTTGCAAAAAAAACTACATTACACTTTTAAAAATGAGTCTTTACTTACGAATGCTCTAACCCATCGCAGTATCGGCAACAACAATAATGAGCGCCTCGAATTCTTAGGCGACTCCCTGCTAAACTGCATTATTGCCGAAGTACTCTTTCATAAATTTCCTCAAGCGACTGAAGGCGAACTCAGCCGGATGCGTGCTAACTTAGTAAAACAAGAAAGCTTAGCCATGATTGCCCGTGATTTAGAGCTTGGCAATCATATTCGTCTTGGCACGGGTGAGTTAAAAAGTGGTGGCTGGCGGCGTGACTCTATTTTAGCCGATGCGGTTGAAGCGATTATTGCGGCGATTTATTTAGATACTGATTTTTTGGCTTGCCAAACAACGGTATTAATTTGGTTCGAGAATAAATTAGCAAATATTACTGAAATAATCGATGACAAAGATGCTAAAACTAAATTACAAGAATATCTACAAGCACGCAAATTAGCGCTGCCTATTTATGAATTATTGAAAACTGAAGGCCTTGAACATAACCAAATTTTTTATGTATGGTGCCGCGTCCCTGATCTAAACGGTGAAACCGAAGGTCATGGACAAAGTCGACGTCATGCAGAACAAATGGCAGCTGAAAAATACTTACAGGAGAACGCTCATGACATTAAAAAATAAAACCCAAGATAATACTACTAAATGTGGCTACATTGCCATTGTCGGCAGACCCAATGTCGGCAAATCAACTTTATTAAATCATATACTGGGACGAAAAATCAGTATCACGTCACGCAAACCACAAACTACACGTCAGCAAATTTTAGGTATTAAAACCACCGAAGATCACCAAGCGATCTTTCTGGATACTCCCGGTTGGCAAGATAGTTATGAAAATGCGCTAGGCCGCTATATGAATCGTGTGGTGTCAGGTGCACTCAGTACCGTTAATGTCATTGTTTTCATGGTAAGCACTCGCTGGAGTAAGGGCGATGAAATTATTTTAGAAAAGCTTAAGATGCTTAACTGCCCGATCATCTTGTGTATTAACAAAGTCGACCTCACATCGGATAAAAAAGAATTACTGCCTATTTTAAAAGATTATAGCGAAAAAGCTGATTTCGCTGCCGTGATCCCCATTGCAGCAAAAACTGGCGCAAATGTCCCTGAATTAGAACAAGCCATTGCTAAATTGCTGCCAGAAGCACCCTTTCAATTTCCGGTGGATCAAGTCACCGATCGCAGTGATCGCTTCTTAGCCGCTGAAATTGTTCGTGAAAAAATTATGCGCTTAACCGGCCAAGAACTTCCTTATGTCACAGCAATTGAAATTGAAGAATATGAAGAAAAAAATAATATCATGCATATCGGCATGATCATTTACGTGGACAAAGAGAGTCAAAAAGCGATTGTCATTGGTGACAAAGGTGAACGCTTAAAAAATATCGGCACTCAAGCACGTAAAGATATTGAAGCAATGATTGGGGGAAAAGTGTTTATCCGCTTATGGGTGAAAGTAAAATCGGGTTGGGCGGATAGTGAGCGGGCGTTGCAAAGTTTAGGATACCATCAGTGATAGTATCGTATATTAATAATCCCTCTTTCTTTGCCACTTCGTGGCGAGGGAGATTATCTAAATGAACCCGATCCATTTAGAACCGGCATTTTTACTGCACAGTCGAGCATACCGGAATACCAGTTTGATCGTGGATTTATTCACGTTGCATCATGGTTGGATCAGCGCCGTTGCCAAAGGCATTAAATCGCCTAAATCGCCCCTGCGCAATAATCTACAAGCCTTCCAACCTTTATTAGTTTCATGGTGTGGTCGGGGTGAAATGGTCACCCTGACCCAAGTTGAAATTGACACACCTTTCTCGGTGATCCACAACGAGCAACTTGCCTGGGGATTTTATCTCAACGAATTAATGTACCGCCTGCTCGAAAAACATGACCCGCAACCGCAGTTATTTAGTCACTATCAAAATTTATTACTCGAGCTAAGCCAAGCGACTGCGACGGAAAAACATTTGCGCTTATTTGAACGTGATTTACTCGCTATCTTAGGTTATGGCTTACAGCTAACGATAGAAATCAATACCTCACATGCTATCCATCCTGAAACTGACTATTATTATTCTTATGACCACGGACCTTCACGCCGTGCAGCAGAAATCACTAATATCCAACATTGTTATCCTGGCCGTAGTTTATTAGCATTAGACGAGGGTACTTTTGAAGATCCTATTGTATTAAAAGACGCTAAGCGATTATTACGTGGTGCAATTCAAAACTTACTGGGTAATAAACCTTTGCGTAGTCGTGAATTGATCCGCGCATGAAGATCTGGCAAAACCTTGAAAAGGTTTCAGCTGAATTATTGCCAGATACTGCACATATTTATCTCGTTAATTTAGATCAGATCAAAGTTGATCTAAATATATTAACCACAGACGAACAAGCACGCGCTCATAAAATGCACTTTGCTACGCATCAACAACGTACGGCGAAAGCACGCGCTATATTACGTTTGTTACTGAGTCAGTATACTCACATATTACCTGGTGATCTGCAATTTAGCACTTATGAATATGGGAAATTATACTTAGCAGATCATACTGTGCAATTTAATCTTGCCCATTCGCATGACTATGCAGTATTTGCTTTTACACGCGATATCGAAATTGGTGTTGATATCGAGCAGCCTCGAACAATTGAATTTGACGCGATTGCTAAACGGATCATGAGCGATACTGAATATGTTTATTGGTCAAGCCTAACTCCCCGAAATGACGAACAAATCAAATTATTTTTTCAGATCTGGACGCGCAAAGAAGCGCTTGTCAAAGCAACCGGCGACGGCTTGAGTGGGCCATTGAAAAGTTTAAGTACGATTGATAGCGACGGAAATATTTGTTCTGCTGTTAATTATTCCGATAAAAAACAATTATGGCTCAGCGATCTGCCATCACTAACGAAGATTATAAATCGCCCTTTCTACGCAGCTCTTGCGGCCACGTCATTTTTAACAACGAATTGTTATCACCTTACATTGTAATTTTGTAACTACCTGATTTAAATTGTTCAGTTTGACTAAGGGCGAACAGCATGAAATAAATAAAATAATAGGTAGCTTCGCACAACTGAAATTTGATATCAATTGTGCGAAGTACCTATATACCTAGATTACGCTGCTTGTGCAGTTTCCAAATTATAGCCCACTGCAACAGGCGAGCTTGCTTTGTGGTCTTTGCTATGAGGAGTATTTTTAACTTCAATATTGGTGTAATTGAAGCTTACTCTTTCCATAGGCTTGGCATTAGTACCATCTGCTGACTGCGCATCATGAACTAACTCATAGCCACTGACTAAAACGTTTTTCATGATGACACTGTGATATTCAGACAGATCTTTGCCCGTATTCACAAAGCTAACTGTTACAGATGGAATAAGGGTACCCACCGTAGCATTACCAAATAATTTAGGTGAAGTACTGTCTACTTCTTTAGTTACCGTAAATTCGCTAACCGCAGGTTTGGTTCCTTCGCGATCCATTACGGCACCGGGTTTACTGGTCATGTTGCGTTTCACCGAAAAATTGGCTGAAATCACTTCAATTGTTTTTTCAAGCCCTTTAGCTGTTACATTACCGTCTAGACCCTCTATTTTCATATATGCGCTCATTATTACCTCCAGAGTTAATATTATTTACTGCTTTATCCCGAACAAAGCTTGTTTGCATTATTCGAAAACTTGTTTATCGTTTTTGATTGTAACAGCTTCTTATTTATTTGCAAACAAAAATTTTATATTATTTATTTTTTGAATTTCAGGAGATCATACAAGTTGCCATGAGTAGTTTGTAATTAACCTGATCTCGCAGTACAATAGGGCTATTATGAAGGGAGAACGCAACATGAAATATAATTGGTCACTTATTGCCACAGCGACTGATACCACTTCTGTATTAGGCAAAACTGTAAAAAACTGGATTGCTTCGCGGAGTACCGCTTGCAATGACGGGGAGCCTGCCTGGAGAGCTACTACTTTTTTTTTAAAAATAATGTATCAC
>SHZH01000023.1 GCA_009692385.1 Gammaproteobacteria bacterium
ACCGCAAAGAAAATAAATCATACTAATGAAATTATTACCACTGCGATAGCCTCTGGCACGACGTTTAGCCAGTTGAATCTTGCAATTGCTACCTTCAAGAATGCCGTTAGTGCTGCGTGCAGTAACGAAATGAACTATCCCAGACCAATGGGCTTTGACCGTCTTAGCGAATTTGATAAAGGCAGGTATTTTGGCATTTTCTACTTCATGGCACCATTGCGGAAGAAAAGCCTCTGCCGCTTCTTTATTAAGCATAGTCCAGAGATCATTAAACAATACTTTTAAGCGGTACGGTACGCTTCGCCCAGCGTGGGATAGAGCGTAATCATTTCCGCCAGTGCTTGTTCTTGCTTGTCGGATAAATGCATACGCTTCTTTAGGAGCGTGTAGTTATGACCTTTTAAGGCATCATGCGCTTCACGTTCAATCATGCGTACCTGATTTATGGCGGTACTTTATAGTGTTAGCCACTATGAATCAAATAGAGCCAAAAAAAAGAACAATATCATGTTGGATAATATAAATTTATTCATCGTCTTTTTCCCAGTAATTATAAAAATTAAACCAATTATAGGGATGGGTTAATATTTGCTGCTCGAGCAAATCTACATATTTTTGCGTCCAATCCTGAATATCTTGCTGCCTGGTAGCACGATTTAGTATTATTTCTTCAGCAAACAGATCAAAATGAATTCTATAACGATTACCCCCTAAGTAAATACCAAAAAAAACAATAACGGGTACTTTAAGGGCTGCTGCCATGATAATCGGAGCACTAGAGATATTTATAGCTCCCCCTAACAAAGTGCATTGTAGTATTTTCTCACTACTATTATCTAGAATTCGGTCGCCTAATAAACCTACTATTGAGTTGCTATAAATAATTTCTTTAACTTTTAATAAGCCACTCGGCGAACCATCTAAAGGAATAAGCGTACTTGCTACGTCTGAATTTAAGGCATTAAACACTTGCATAATCATCGATGCATGGTCTTCGTCCATTAGGATTTTTATCGGTATTGAAGAGTTTTCTACTGCATAACTTCGCAGCGCCTCAAAACTCCCAATATGACTACCCAATAACAGACAACCTATTCCATTCTTACAATATTTTTTAGGTAAATTTTCTTCAGGATAGCTAATGCTTAGTTTTGTAAATTGTCCAGACAGTAAGTACACGCGATCTAATATAGTCGAAGCGAACGTGTGAATATGTATGGCAGTTTCATACCATGTGGCTGGTCTTTTAAATATTCGAGTTAAATATTTATGGGAAGCTTGTCGCTGTTTTTTAGCAAAAAAATAATAATAAGCCGTAATCGGGTATAAAAGACTGCGCGCAATCGGTCGACCTATATACAAGGCAATCCAACATATACTTAAAAGAGCTGTTGGGGTACTTTTTTCCCTGATAACTGACCAATTGTTACCCATAGAGTATTATGATTTACTACTGTTAATACATTCAACGACAAGGTAACCTGTCATCATATTGCCTGCATTATTTGCACACAAAAACTTAATTGTGCCTTTTGTTGTTTGCGTCAATGTAATTGAAAAGTCTTCATCTGGCCCTATTGGCTTAATAAATTTAGCTTGAGCTAAAGTCGAAATCCTATATCCGTCCATTATATTTAAGAGTTGTTTTTGCACATATTCTAAAATAACCACACCAGGAACAATTGGATTGCCAGGAAAATGTCCTGCAAAACAAGGATGACTTGCCAAAATACGGTAACTCTTTTGATTAATTAGCATTTGTGTTGATCTAAAATAAGTTGCTCAAGATCTGTCTTAATTATTTTACCTAAGTCATTTCTTGGTAAAGAATTTACATAATATATCCTTCGAGGTAAAAAAACTGCATCCATACAATGCCTTAAATGCTCAATAATGACTTCTTTAGATAAACGGCTCACTACGAGTATATTCATGCGTTCATTTATTCCTGTAAAAAAAACGCCATCATCAATACCAGAAATACCAATTAGATGATTATTTAAATCACAAAGCGAAGCTCTTTTTCCGGCAATTTTGATTAAATCAGTGCTGCGGCCAAGTAAAGTGAAATCTCCATCATCATTAATATTGAACTGGTCATCTAAAATAACCGACTGTCTAATATGCCCCCCTTGGAGAGTTATCTGATCTTTAATGCAACTCAAAGAGATGCCTTTGTATGGCTTCCATTTGCTGTTTTTAGTTGGTTGCCGCGAGGCGAATGATAGGGTTTCAGTACTACCATAAATTTCAAAAACTTTTGTCTGAGTTATCTTTTCGATACTCTCAGCAAGATTTTTATCCATTGTTGCTGTTGATGATAAAATGAATTTCACATCTGTCCAATCACCTTTATTTTGCATACAACTATTCAAATGCCTGGGTGTAGAAATAAGAATTTTTTCACCCGAAATTTGTTGGAGCGAATTCTGTATGTCTTCCGGATAAAACGGATGACTGTTGTGTAATATCATATTTGAAAAAAGCACCCAAAAAAACATAGTCTCCAGACCATACATATGCTGCATAGGCGTCGTAGATACCAATACAATTGTCTGATTTATAAGACTAAATTCATCAATAGCCAATAATGCTGACACATGAAATTCACGCCATGTTTTTAGTGTTTCCTTAGGCGCACCTGTACTCCCAGAGGTAAATGAAATAGATAATGGGCGATCTATATTTATTAAGGGGAACTTATCAATACCAGACTCTAACATTTCAAAACTAATATAAAAATCTGCACTAATTTTATTATCGCTTAGGACATAATTGTCAGGGTAATTTTCTTTAATTGTAAGTATCGTCTTATTTGCTTGGTTTGGCGGAAGCAATGACACTTGCTCACGAATAAAAACCGCTAAATATGCAACGCTAAACAAGTAACGATCTTTACAAAGGTTGATAGCATAGTGTTTGTCCGGTAGTTTTTGACTCAAAGATATCGCGTGCGCTAAAAGCGTAGCTCTTGAAATGCTTGTTTGCTTCGAAAGGCAAAAAGTACTATCGATGGAGCTTTCAAGTGCTTTAGTTAAAGAAATCAGAGGTGGGGAGTTAAAAATAAGCAAAGTGTTAATAAATAAAGCCCAAACTTGTATGTTATTCTAATCTAGATTACAAAAGGGAAGTTTCTGCAAAATGATTGCAAATAATTTAAATTTATTCATTTTAAAACATATTAAATTTATCGAGATGATGGGAGTGCTAATGCGAATATTTAGCTTCTCTCTGGTTAGCTGGCTTGGTCCAGAAAGTCCATTTATGTTTGTTTGGAGTTTTAATACATTTGATGCCGTTATTCTCTCATGGTGCTCTATCCTCAAAAAAGATTTAGCTTACATATTATTAAACCTCTTCTGGATCATGGTTGGCATTATTGGTATATGTAGGGCGGGTAATTATTTCCCAATATCGTAATCATTATTTGAATCAGCTAGCGAACTTTATAGAGATGGGCGCTTTGCCCATAGCCATCAGGAAATAAAATCTAATGAAACATTTAATACTAGCCCTATCAATCATTCTAATCACTGGTTGCACCTCCGTCCAGGTTACCCCCCTTGAGCCTTCGTTATCTGTCTCAAAAATATGTATTGAACAAAATGAAAAAGTAATTGTTCCTGATTTTCTTGATATTGTCCGCTCAGGATTTACTCAACATGGTATAGAATCAGAGGTTTACCCCAAAAAACCACCAAACTCTTGTGACATAACTTTAACTTACACAGCAACTCAGCATTGGGATTTCGTGCTCTTTATGTCTGATGCAGAATTATGGCTCAATAACCAAAAAGGGCAACAAGTTGCTTATGCCCAGTATCATCTCATTGGTGGCGGAGGCTTTGATTTTTCAAAATGGGCAAGCACTGAAAGCACAATGAATCCAGTAATTGATAAAATGCTATTTAGCTATAAATTAAAGTAGAAGTCACTTTCTACTTATAAACACATTGGAATCACTCTAAGAGCTCATCAATTAACAAATGTAGAGCTCTTTTATCAACCTTACCAGCTACATTCTGGTTTATACAAAAGACCGATACAGGTCTTTAACAAGTTTTTAATGCACAACGCATCATTACTAAATAACAATCAATGAAACAACAAATTCGCAACTTTATTTTTAATGAGCTTATTTTTGTCGCAGAACCGACAAAATTTTCTGATGATGATAATTTAATAGATTCAGGGCTCGACAGCATGGGTATCATGCGTTTAATTATGTTTCTTGAAGAACAATTTAGTGTCACACTTCCAGATTCAGAAATTGATCCAGATAATATCAAGTCAATCAATACGTTAGAGCAATGGATATTGCTGCACAAAGCATAATGATAAAAACACATCCACTTAATCCAGCAGACTACTTTACATTAGCCATGGATGAAGAAATACGTAATGAAAACATGCCTGGGAGCTTATGTGGTTTTGCGCTAGAGCTAGAACAATTGCCTAGTATCGTAACTCTTAAGCTACGTATTGCCGAATTTGGTGAGCGCTTTCCACTTGTACATACAACTTTAAAACAACATGGAAAACGTTTCTTTTGGTCCGAGAATTCTTTCAATCTCCCAATATATTTTGAACACGTCAGTGAAAACTTAATTGATCAAAATACTTATCATAAAGACTGTATCCTACAGTTGCTCAATACCAAACAACCACGAGAAGAACAACCTCCTATTACCTTTCACTTAATTCAAAGTGCGACTAAAACTACTTTTTTAATGCGTTGGATGCACCCTTTTTGTGATGCTCGGGGTGCAGATTTGATTTTAAAGTATTTGTGCACAGATGATATCAAAAAACGCCTTAGTTTTAATCCCCTAGAGATTGAACCCTTAGTTGATCAACAAATGGCGAAATATCCATGGTGGCAAAAAATAAGTTTATTCATTAAAGCGAAACGATATATCAGCCAAATAGATCAGTTACGAAGTATTATTCACGCAGACATAACACTAAAACCAAAAAAGTTAAATTTTCAAACATATACTTTAACTTTAGAACAAACTCAAAAAATAAAAATCCTTACACGTCAATATGTTGGACTAACAGGCACTAGCCTTTATTATCTTGGCTGTTTCATGCGAGCCCTCCATGTAATGGATTCAAATCAAATTGGTGATGCATATTGCACACCCTATGTATTTAATTTACGAAAGAACAAAGCACTTAACCCAATACTAGGCAATCATGTTGCTCCTTTATTTGCTCAAGCACCTAAATCATTAGTCACTCACCGTAGCGCATTGTTCCAACATTTAAAGCAACAGAATAATAATGCTATCCGAGAAAAACTTGATTATGCTTTTTTACCAGCAATGAAGGCTGCCAGTTGGTTATCACTAGAACGATACGGTAATGAGCTAAGAAAATCCATGGGAACCAACTCAGAACGCAGCTCTTTCTGGTTTTCAGATATTGGATCAGTTGAATTACCTAACAATCAGTTACTCGGCAGTTCAATTAACAAAGTATTGCATTTATGCCAGATCACAAGCCCTCCCGCACTTGCTTTTTTAAGTTGCCAACTTAATCAACAATTATCTTTTAGCTATAACTTTATTGAACCTTTATTTACACCTGAATGGATTACGGCCCTTCATAAAATCATGGTAGAAGAATTACTCACTAACACGACTTAAGTAAATGAAGCCATTTGGATCAAAAGCTAAATAAACTCAAAAATTCAGCCATTAATCACTCGACTCTATATACTTGTTAGCATATGAATATTGTTACTCCTTTTTTTCAGCAATGCACAAGAACTCCAAATCATCTTGCCTTTTTTGAACCCGAAAACCAATTAAGCTACAGCGAATTAAAAGACATTATTCTCAGAATAGCTACATATTTTCAGAGCCACAATGTACAAAACCAATGTATAGCAATTGCTCTAGATAGAGGCATTCATGCCGCGTGTTGTATATATGGCATTCTAGCGGCAGGCGCTATCTACTTACCACTGGATATTAAAAACCCTGCAACTCGTTTAAAAGTTATTATTGAAGATGCTCAGCCACGCTTTGTTATTGGCTTCGGACCATCTCCAGAGTGGCTAATAGAGACTGATAAATGGCTCGACTATTCACAGATACCCACTACACATAGTCACTTAACACCCCTTGAAAAAACTCCCACCGCGCTAGCTGCAATACTTTATACCTCAGGCTCGACGGGTAAGCCCAATGGGGTGGCTCTCAGCCATCAAGCTTTGTCCAATTTTTCTTCATGGGCACAAAAAACCTTCTCGATTAATCAAAAAGAACGTATCGCCAGCCTTACTCCATTTTACTTTGATTTATCTATATTCGATTTATTCACTAGCTTATCCTCTGGCGCTAGTGTTTATTTTATGCCAACCCATCTAACATTAACGCCAAGCCGCTTAACAGATTGGCTAGATGAACATCAAATTAGCTGTTGGTACACCGTCCCCTCTTTATTAAGTTTTATTGGGTTGAAGGGTTCGTTAGAAAAAAAATCTCTCCCACACCTAAATCAAATCATATTCGCTGGGGAGGTTTTCCCAACAGTACATTTAATTAAACTCACTAATTTACTACCAGATGTTACTTTCTATAATTTGTATGGTCCAACAGAAACCAATGTCTCTTGCTACTGGAAAATTGAACGTGATCGATTAAATCCAGAACACAACATCCCTATTGGCCACTCTGCATGCCAAGCTAAACTAACTATCAATTCGGAAACAGGCGAGCTAATTGTCAATAGTATAAATAATTTCTCAGGCTACTGGATACAAGGTAAATTGGAGCCAATTGCTTCAAATAATTATGCTACTGGTGATAAAGTGTCTCTCAATCAATATGGAGAATATTGTTATCATGGTCGCTTAGATAGAATGCTTAAATGCTCAGGCTTTAGAGTAGAGCCTGCAGAAATCGAGCACTACATCAGTCAACTAGATGGTATACAAAACTGCGCAGTGATTGGGATAAAGGATATCACTAGTGGACAGCGTCCTGTAGCTGTTGTAGTTTTAGAAAGAGATATTGATCTAGCTGAAGTCATCAAACCTCTGAGAAAGCAATTGCCAATATACATGCAACCTTGTAAATTTACAGTGCTTGATAAATTACCAGCATTGTCTAATGGAAAAATTGATTATCAAGCCATACAAGCATTATTCAACTCATGACATATCATCAACTCCCCCCTATTGGTGACAAATTTTCTTCCAAACTACGACTGCGCTATTGTGCGCAACAAAATCTATTTAAACATGCCATTCAAAGCTCTTTTGGTGGTCTCAACAATAGTTTTCAATGCCTAGTTAATGAACATCAAAGCTTGGGAGAACAATCTCTAGATACTGGCTTAATCTTATCTATTAATGCACATTTATGGGGCTTAATTTTTCCATTAATACGATATGGGAGCACTGCGCAACAACAATATTGGCTTCCTGGTTTACTCGCAGGTGACATAATTGGCGGACATGCGATTACTGAGCCTCAAGCAGGATCGGATATAAATTCTCTCTGTACAAAAGCCATAGCAACTCCAGAAGGGTTTATTGTTAACGGGCATAAACGTTTTATCACCAATACTCCAATTGCAGATGCGTTGTTAATCTACGCACAATTAGACAATAAACTCAGCGCCTTTATTATCGAACGAACCGATCTCGGGGCTATTTTTACAGATACACCTCAAGTCAATGGCTGCAGCACAGCAACTATGGGTGATGTAATTTTACAGGATTGTTTTATTCCATCAGGTCGCCTATTAGGAAAAATAGGTGCAGGTACGATGATGATTCAAAGTGCTCTAGAATTAGAGCGCGCATTCATCTTTGCAGGCATTAACGGCATTATGCAATGGCAATTAGATCAGGTGATACACTACAGCCGTGAGCGTAAAACCCATGGCGTTCATTTAGGTAGTAATCAAGCCATTAGTCACAAAATAGCCGAAATGAAACTCCGTTTAGATAGCTGCATACTTTGGGTAAATGAATGCGCACGCATGAAAGATGCCGATAAACGCATTAGCCTAGTTAGCGCACAAACCAAACTATTTGCCAGTGAAGCCTTTTTACAATCCAGTTTAGACTCTGTTCATATCATGGGCTCGAATGGGTTGCTTAAGAACAATATTATATCGACGCTTGTCCATGATGCCCTTGCAAGTCGATTATTCTCAGGCTCTTCAGAAATTCAAAAAAACATCATTGCGGCTTTAGTTGGAACGGGCGATGGATTCAAAAGTCGCTGAGAATTAATGTTTAATACTCAACACATTTCTAACTTATGTTAATCCGTGCCATTTTTGCTTTTTTAATGATCCCTGTAATAGTTACAGGGATCATTCCTTTTATACTTTATCAATACGACCCATACAAAAGCGATGGAAGTTTATATGGACTGATTTTTCTTGCACTAGGATTAAATCTCTTGCTTTGGTGCGTCAAAGACTTTTATATCGCTGGTAAAGGTACCCTAGCACCATGGGACCCACCAAAGTTGATCGTCACAAGTGGGTTATACAAATATGTAAGAAACCCTATGTATATCAGTGTGTTCTTTATACTTATGGGCTGGATGATCCTTAGCGCATCAATTTATATTTGCGCCTTTACTATAACCTTAATGACAGTGTTTTACTTTAGAGTAAAACTGCATGAAGAACCTTGGATGGAAAAAAACTTTGGCACAGCTTGGCTAAATTATAAAAACCATACCCCCAGTTGGTTACCAAACATAATAAACTATAAAAAGAAGTAACTTATAAATGTAGATCACTGATACAACAGTTGTTATTATCATAATGTTGTTCTGAGAGACGCTCCCAAACTCCCGCCTGATGTGCAATTTTTTTAAAATTTTCCGACCTATTGGTCATCTCAGAAGCAACTAAAATTAGTTCCAATTCTAACATTGGCATCGACTTTATCAATGACTTAACCAATTCAGGGCTCACCCCATTAATACCATAATCACCTAATGATAAGCTTCTCGAGAAGCTATAAAACTGTTGCATACGATTTTCACATAGACTAGCAATGCGAGCGCTTTTTTCTGGTGTTTTTAATGCTTGCATGACCGCTAAGCTGGCTATAGCAGCGTTATAAAAAGCATTTTGCACGCCATGTGAAAAAATAGGATCAACAAAACCAGCCGCATCACCTATACAATAATATTTTTTATCACAGGTTTTTCGACTGTAATAGGAATAGTCTGGACGAAATTGTAAAGAATTTTCGATAAACTGAGCATCACGTAACAACTCTTTCAAATATGGCAATTTTAAACAACTTTGTTTAAAAAAGGCTTCACGTTGAACTTTATCTAATCCTTTTAATTTATCCGTATGTATAACCAAACCGACACTAGTCTTCTCTCGCAAAACAATATGCCAGAGCCAACCATCTTCATATGACATAACGAATGTTACGGGTGGAACTTTACTTAACTCGGATATAGTATGGCTTTGACGATCAACTCCTACATAACGAGAATGATTAAAATAGCCCCATAAAGATAAAAACTTTAACTCAGATACCACAGTTTCACGCACGTCAAAATGATGCGCTAATAACGAACTATGTCCACTAGCATCAATTACATACCGACAATTTATCTTCCCCTCATAATTAATAGTATCGCGTTTATCGATATAAGTAATAACAGGGTTATCCTTAGAAAAATCAAATTTTTTAACAACAACTTTATGGAATACTAATGCATTTTGCTCTTGTGCATGAGTCAATAAAATTTGATCAAATACATCGCGCTCAACATGAAGTCCTGGTCGGGTATATCCATATTTCGCAAATAAAATTTGATGAATCTTGTTATTCCAGACTGTAATACCACCTGATTTTTTTATGAAATTCTGCTGCTCTATTTTTTCGGAAACCCCTAATTGATCAGTATATTTCCAAATATGTGGAATTAAACTTTCTCCTACCTGATTTCTAGGAAATACCTCCTTCTCAAGAAGCACAACATCAACTCCATTTTTGACCAAATGAGTTGCCGCGCTACTTCCTGCAGGACCGCCACCGATAATCAATACAGTGCATTGCTTTGGAATCTCTGTATTCATATTTCTAATAGGAGGTTATTCAATGAATTATTAAGCGCATGCCATCATCTGAGCTGATACCCTGAACTGCTATAATCTGACCAATCAGGATAAAAAATAAATGAATTAAAAAAACAGGCTAACAATTAGAATTCCCCTAACTTCACAATCCATCTATTTCCTTGCTATTAGCTCAAAATTTACCACTGCAAGACAATACGCAATCAAGCCTTATCAGTCCTTTTTGAAGTGCTTCTGTCTGTGAAAGCTGTTCATTCTGTGAAAGTTTTTCATTACCCAATATTGTGGGACCATTAGAAGCACAGCCCACTAAAGTTAAATATGTAGTAAATAATGATATAAGTAACATTTTCTTCACGTATAAATCTCCAATTGTTAAAGTACTGAGTAAAACTATTTGTCCTTGTTTAGTACATTGGTAAAGAATACCTACATTTGCTAGTTGCTCTTCGTGCGAAATTGAGCCTCCATCAGCACTGAACAAATGTTGTCCAAACAAAAAAAGTATGACGATGGGGCTTAAAATCTGATTATAAGTAAAAAATAACTTTAAATAATGTCATTTTTGTTACATTAAATAAGCAATGTAGTTTATGCAGTATGCGCTCTTAGATATATAATTACACCTAATGTTTATGGTTTTTATTATTTGAATAATTAGAGTTATTTCTTCAACTATGCATATGTTGAGAAACTCTTCTTCTGTATTAACCTTGACCGGATGACATCAGACTCTAGAACTTACTAACTTACTAACTAACTAACTTTTTAATTAAGCAGCCAACTAATCCTGCATATACAAAACAATTCTTACAGGAAATTATTATGCGTTTTATCACTCGTACACTGCTCCTGTTTTCTATAACTTTTTCACTGCTCTCATGTAACAGTGCTTTAAAAACAGAAGAGTTACCTTCATTTATTGTATTAGGAGGGACCTATTACACTCAGATAGTGATCCATGATGATAGGGGAGCTTACCTAACAACTAATTACCAGCGGGGATCTGCTATACCGGTTAATACTCCCGTTAATTTAGTGAGTATTACCAGTAAAACAATAACAGTTGCATTAGCAAATACAAGTCAGCAATTAGTAGTAAAAAATATCGAAAAGCATACCGGAGATGATATATATCGTGCCTTTAATAAGTTATTTGCAAAGAAAAAAGTTAATCTGTCAAAATTTACACCACTTGAAATAAACCATATTGAAAGCGGCACAGTGGCTAACGGTATGCGAAAAGAAGCTGTAATTGTTGCAATTGGTTATCCTCCAATTACAGAAACATTCAGCCAAGTTAGTAATCAGTGGGTATACTGGAGCTCTCGCTTTAATAGATTCAAAGTAAATTTTGAAAATGGCAAGGTAAGCAAAGTTGTTGATTAACACGCATTCTAACGTTAAAGAAAAATATTAAAAAATAGTAAGTTCACTACTCCATATAGGAGAGTTTATATTCAATGGCACCCAAGAGGGATTTTTATTCTGCAATGCCAATAATAATGGCATTACCGCTGCTGCAGGAGCAGATTGCGACAAGATCATTTGTTCTTTAGAAAAAGTAACTGCTGAATTTACATTTATCTGCGGCATGCTAATACTTCCCAAAGCCCCAGTGGCTTCCAAACTAATCACCAAGGCACAAGCGAATGCAAAGCTACCAAGAGGGGGGGCTAAATATTGTGGCCATAGTTCGTCATAACAAACTAACAAACAATTTCCTCCCTGTGACTGCAATTGAACACACACTTCTAATAACCCCATAGCAAACGTATCATCAGCAGCCGATAAAGCAGTTGTTGCAGCTTGACAATGATTTAAAATGCCCCAATATCCCGCAGTGGTATTGTGTACGGAATTGAGAAACCATGTCGGTGAAAGTGTTGCGTCATCACCCAAAGAACGACATAAGCTGTCTGTAACTTGAATTTCACCGCCTAATGATGCAAATACTGAAGGCAAGTTGTGTGTCTCGACCGCCGCTTGTTCGCAAGCATTTTTAGCTGCTGTAATTGCCATTCGAGTTGCCATGCTTGTTCTCCTTCGCATATCAACAGGAATAAGAGTTTTGTCAATATCAGAGACTTGTAACTGAATATTTCCTAGGAGCTCAACATCAGGACAACAAACTGAAAAAGATTTTATAAAAAAAGGTTTATTCATAAACCCACAAGCACGCTTGCATTATTTCCACCAAAACCAAAAGAATTACTCATTGCAATTTTTAGCTTTTGGTCATGCAAAGGTGTTTTGACAACCTGACATTTACAATCAACCTCAAGTTCCTCTAATCCATGTGTGCCAGGGATAAATTGATATTGTAATGCTAGCAAGGTAATAATAGTTTCCAAAGCCCCAGATGCACCCAGTGTATGACCAGTTAATCCCTTAGTCCCACTACACTTTACATTATCAGCAAATATACTATAAACAGCTGCACTTTCGACTCTATCATTAATCTTTGTCGCAGTAGCATGTAAATTAAGATAATCGAGCATATCAACTGATAATCCAGCCATAAGCAAAGAATTTTTCATTGCAGATATCGCCCCTATACCTTCTGGATGGGGTGTGCTCATATGATACGCATCAGCAGATTCACCTACTGCCAATAATTTCATGTTATTAGCGTTGCTTGAACAACATTTTTCAAGTACTAATAGACCTGCGGCTTCTCCAATATTTAGTCCTTGTCGATTTCTATCCATAGGTGTACAGGGATTTTCAGAAACTAAATCAAGACTATGAAATCCCCGCAAGGTAAGTCGACAAAGAGTATCTACGCCCCCAACTAATACAGCATCACAAACATCACTAGCAATAAGACGTTGTCCAGCAGCGATGGCTTTTGCGCCCGATGAACAAGCTGTTGAAACAGCATAACAAACACCACATAAACCTAACTCCACTTGTAAAAAACGCGCTGTTGCTTGATAAGCATGCTGTTTTACAAAATGAAAATCTGATCGCATTTTATTGGTTTTTAATAATTCTGAATAAGCCTCCTCAGTTTCGTACAATCCCGATGTACTGGTTCCGATCACCACACCTATACGCTGAGAACCGTATTTACTCTTAAGCTCCTCAATTGCAACCCGAACACCTGAATCTATATCATTTAATGCCGTCAATGCCACCCGAGAATTACGAGTATCACAATCAATTAATTCGGGATGAAGGCTTTGTAATGGTTGAGTAATTGCACCAACATAAGTTTTGAAGGGCACATTTAGTAGCTCCAACGGGGCTAATCCTGAATGATTTTCTGATAACGCTTGATATAAAGCTTTATTGCCCTGCCCACAAGCACTCAAAGCAGAATATGCGATAACTGCTACAGGAGAGATTAAAGCTTGATTGTTGTTCATAGTTAGTCGATAGAAGTTATCAAAAAGATTCACACCACATGATTTTCAAAAAAAGTTATTCAGAACATTTACGAATAACTATTCCTGCTTAGATGTAATCAGCAGAGGGCATAATAAAAACCCCAATAACACTCCACAACTAACTACTTTCGCTAATATTTGTAAAGTCGATGTTTGAGCAAAAAATAAACAACTAAATACTAGAGCACTTGTCATCATGGAAACAGCTACTGCATGATAAGTTAACGATAAGTCACCACTGCGATTTTCCTGATAAAAAATTCCGTAATCTACACAAATAGCCACAGCCAATAAAAATCCAATTAAATGTAAAAAGCTTATTTCTTCTCCGGTCCAAGCCCACAAACCCAGAATCAGTAAAGCTGCCAAAAAAGCGGGTGCTAATGTTTGTAATGTCATAAAAAGGCTTTTATATCGCCAAGCCAACATCAATACAATAATGCATAATCCTACAAATAAAGCCCATTCTGCACGCTGCTGATAATCCTGAGTCATACGATTTAGGACATCGCGTTGACTAAAGTATTGCACATGCTCTAAGTCAGAAAGCGCCCCTTGAACTTCCACAGGGTCATGTGCTGCAAGCCAAATAAGAACTAATGCATGTTGCTTAGTCATCAATAATTGATTACTTACTAGACGTCCTACCGAAGATTTTAATACTTGGTCTTTGCTCAAAGGTGGTTGCTCGTCGTAGTTTAATAGTCCCAAACGTTGTACGGACAAACCTTGTGCATCTAAAGCATTTTGCCAACGCTGGCGCGTTTCAGGTGTTAACGCTTGTATTAATTGCTCTTGATTAGTTAACTGCTGATGTTCTGATATTAGCCAAGGGTATAGACCAAAATAATCTTTTAACCTACCTGTCTTTTTTAAGCCATCTAAGCGCTTGTAGACCCCCTCAGCTCTTTGTAACGCCAGTTCTGCTGTCATATCACTGATTAATACAAAACGTCCTGGCTCCATACTACTCATACGATCACGAATTATTTTATCATTGGCTTTCAAATAATCTAATTCAGGTGTTAATTGTTGTAAATCCTGTAGCCATTGCAATCGATCTAACTGCACCACACTTGCTAAAGAAAGGAATAATACTAAGAACAATAAAGCCGAACGAAAACGGAGGCAAAAGTTAATCCACTTGAAAATCCATTTGTAGGGTTCAATAGGCTGTGCATTTTCAGTCTCTAAATAAGGAAACAAATAACGTGTTAGCAATAAAGATATCATTATGCCAGTGCCAGTAAAAACAGCTACTTGCTGGAATCCAGGATATCCTGAAAAGCCTAAAGCAATATAACCAATTAACGTAGTCAGCGCCCCCATAAGCAAACTAGGAGATATTTTCTTTAACAGGGAAAATCGCTGTTCCAATCTAAATCCCTGAGTGAGGACTAAGCCGTGAATTGGATAATCTATACAAATACCAATTAAAGTTGAACCAATGGCTAAAGTCATGCCATGTACTGATCCAAAAATAAAGTTTGTCACCAAAACTGCAATGGTAATTACGCTAATCAATAAAGAAAAAACCCAAAACATCAACCGAAATGAGCGAAAGACAAATAAAAACAATAGGGATAATGTTACCGATGACAGTACAGTAATAAATTTAATATCACTCGCAATCATAGATTGTGTAGCGACAGAAAACATTGGAATACCAGTCATATCCAACTGATACTCTAGGGTGGAAGCCTTTCGTTTTTGACTAAAATCAGTTTGAGTTTGTTTGCTAAATGTGGCTTGAATTTTCTCTTGTATGGCAAGTTGAGCCGGCGCATTCATTCCAGACATAGTCGTTTCTAAAATAAAATTAGCATAACGAGTATTAGAAGTTTTATTTTTTAGTTGATCGGCTAAGTCCTTAAATGCACTTAACGATAACAATAAAGGATCGTTAACGACGACTTTCTTAATTAACTCTCCTTCCGGCGATAATAACGCCTGTTTCAATGCTAAAGCTCTGGCGGCAAGTGCTGAGTCAGTGAATAATGTCGCTAACTCTCTCTCAGGATTGAGACTAAAAGTTTGCGCTGCATGCTTAGCATAGATGGTTGATAAAGCATTAATCGCACCCTTCTTCTCATCAACTGCCCAAACATCAACTACACCAGGAATTGATTTTAATTGCGTTAACCATGCGCTTGTAAAAGAAGTTGCAACCTGCTCACCCTCTCCTGCATCTATCGATAAAATATACTGCCTAGATAAAGTTCCCGATTGTATTTCACTGGCTAATAAAATCTCTTCAGCGTTGTTACCAGCAATGAAAAACGCAGAAATATCAGTTTTTAAATGTGTGGTAAATATGGCTACAAATATCAGTAGCGGCAAGCAAATAAAAAAAAATAAGGTAGGCAGAGGAGATTTCATAATCATTCTGCTTTTAGCTGCCCCAATAAATCAGTTATCTTATTTTTAGTACTTACTAATCCTATTTCCATAGGATCGAAGACATATACGCTTCGATCACCATCAGGTAATAACACTTCCATTTGATGCACTGCTTGTTCACTCGAACCTTGCAAAGTAACCTGTACCGCATTGTTGTTAGATTCTGGCTGCTTGGCAATCAACTGTAAACGCCAGCCGCGATCAGAAGTGGTAAGTTGCAAATCATATAATTTTCGCAAATAACTTAAGTCACCTGTCATCATTGCTTTTAAAGCTGCAAGACTAGATGTCATATTGTCATTTTCATCAATTCGCATTTGATGATGACTTTTAGTAGCCGGTTTAGAATAATATAACTGCATACCTTCAACAGCCATTATATCTTCCTCAGGCTCGTTCTGATGCTTTAAAAAGGTATCTGGAGCGGCAGAATATAAGTATCCACTCCCATGCCAAGTGCTAGAAAGCATCCCTATATGGCGCGTTTCTATATAATGGATCTGTACAACGTCTTTTGGCTTCATCCGCGCCAAAATATTTTCTAAAGTATCTTGGGCAAAGCTTTGTCCGACATAAATTAGTAATATTCCAGTCACTACTAGTTTAAAAAGAGTTTTAACTTGCATTAACGTCTTCCCATATTTTACGACCATTAATCGCCATACTTTTAATTGATTCTTTAACATTAGGAATAAGCTTTTCAGGTAAGCTAATAGTCCGGAAATAAAAATGGCGGCAGATATATTCAATTACAATTAACAAGCCAGTTAACATAAGAATAATAACCCCAGTGTAAAGCATCCACCACTCAACCGGAGCATAGATTGCCAGAACAATACAGGCAAGTGCATTAATAGCAAAAAAGGCGGTCCAAATAAAGGTTAAATAACGGCAGTATTGACTTAACAAAGGGGGTATTTGTGGGAAACTCAATTGAGCAAACCTCTCTATCAGTGATGGCCCTTTACCATTTAACAGAGTCTTACCAAAAAACAACATTAAATTTAATTGAATAATAACTGGTATCAGTTTTGCCATCTGATTCTGATAATAAACAGTCCCTACTAATAACAATAATACGAGTACTATTTTTTGACTACGAATCTGCTTGGTCTTTGCTTTAATCGCTTGAAAGAAATACAAGCTAGCAATAACACTAGGCGCAAACCAAACCACACCTTGCTGAATCCCTTTATAAGCTAAATAGGGGTAAAGTAAAATTAACGTAGCGATGATTATCTTCCATAACACTTTACGCATGTACAATTATTTAAGGCGGTTTTTTGCAACAAAATCAACCAATGAACTAATAGAAGCAAAAATATCTTTGTTGCCTACATCATCAGATGTGATTTTGACTCCATATTTACGTTCTAACAATACTGCTATTTCTAGCGCATCAATTGAATCTAAACCCAAGCCATCTCCAAATAGTGGGGCGTTAATATCAATTTCATCTGCTGTTATATCCTCTAACTGTAATCCTTCAATAATTAATGCTGTTATTTCACTAAGTAGTACATTTGACATATTTACCCTAACTATACAAATATATGGAAAATCACCAATAACAAGTCATTGATGAATCTAAGGAAAAACCTTTCTATGGCTTAACTTTAAACAAAAACCTTAAAATTTGAATATTTTACTTTACATTTACTCAACTGATCCATTTCTTAGCAAAAGTTGAGGCAATCGTATTAAAAATCCAAAAAACAGGCGAGTATGCATCCATGTTAGCAACACATTGTCGCGCCCATATTTAAATTGGCTCACCCCGCCATCCTCCTTTAGGATATAGCGGACTGGTGTAGGTAAATTTACAATAGGTACGCCAAGCCATGCCATTCTAACTGCGATCTCAGGATCAAAATCAAATCGCCTTGCCCACCTAGTTGATTGCATGGTTTTCAGAAAATGGTCTATAGGATAAACTCGCATACCAAATAACGAGTCATGAATACCCCAGCCTAACGTCTCTAAATTCGCCCACCAATTAGAAATCCGGCGCCCTTTGACCCTTAAGCTTGGTGCTGATGCCTCAAAAATTGGTTCACCTAAAATCATAGCTTCAGAATTTTGAGTTGAAAGCTTCATATACTTCTTTATGAAATGTGCTGGGTGTTGATAATCAGCATCCATAGTTAAAGCATGTGTAAACCCTGCGGCCTGAGCCTGCCTAATTCCTTCGAAAAGAGCAGCACCTTTGCCACTGTTTTGACTAGACCGGATGACCGTTAATTCATTGATATGATCTGTCTGCAAAGACGATAATAAATTTTCACTTCCATCATCACTTCCATCGATAACCACCCAAACAGGTTTCCATTGCTGTAAAGCTTCTGCAACGGTTTTTTTTAACAATATCCCTGTGTTATAGCTTGGGATAATAACGAGATGAGTGTTAGATAGCTCTAATGTTTCGTCCATTTTAGTTTGTGCTAGATTCTAATTAGTGGATGAGGGCGAGATAACTCATTTATATACATATTTTCTAGACGAATATTAAAAGCTCGAGTCGACTCATCTGCTTTCATGTACACACAGTCACCAACTGTAAAGCTAATGTGTAATGGGAAAACAGGCTTTTTATATAATGGCCACCCTTTTTCAAAAAAACGGGTGTTACTGCGAATAAATACTGGCACAACAGGAACCTGTGCTTTTCTAGCTAATAAAGCTACCCCGCTCTTAATGGGATTTATCCATTTTGCATCGTTTTTTGTACGCGTGCCTTCAGAAAATAGTAATAACTTTTCTTGTGCGTCTAAACACTGAATAGCTCGCTTAAACATAATAGAAATTGAATCATCAGGGATATAACCCGCTAATTGAGCGCCTCCACCTAAAAATGGATTACGCAAAATTTCTCCTTTCATAATGCAGACTACTTCAGGGAGAGACGCGATAATAAAAACCGCATCCCACAACGCAATATGGTTCGGTGCAATAATCACAGCACCTTCTATAGTTGCTATTTTTTTTAACTCACTATCATCTAAGATCAGTAAGCCTGTGATACGTAAAAAACTAATAAAAAACTTAAAAGCCTTTGATAACAAAAATCGTCCGGATTTGAGCGCGTTTTGTCGTGACAATAAAAAACTTAATGTTATACCTAAAAATGTTATTAGTAATCCAACAGTAGCCCAATAGAAAAAGCCCAATATTAATAACAACCACTCCCAGCTTGATTTAAACATTAATTTTATGAATAGTTATTTATCGTTGTGAAAAACGGACTTGATTAATTGAGTCGATATTCAAGGCTGCACACTGAATTTTTTGAAAATAAACCATTTGAATAGCTACTATTTTTTCATAGTGAAAATCCTTTTTAAATACAGAAATATACAAAAAAATAGCTTCTTAATAAGAAGTAATATTATTACATACATTGCATATAGAGGCAGTTAAAGATAAAAACACGTAATACTTTTCAATGGCGATCAATACACCACTTTCTACCTGAGACCTTTGCGCGATGGACCTTTATTAGCCCAACAATAGATCAAAGGTGATTTTTTAACTCATTTTACAAAAAAAATAGTTAAATACTGTTCATTTAGCTCGGATTAACGGGCTTTTACCCATCAATCCCCTTTTTTTAGGCGTACTGCCCCTGTCTAATCGATAAACCTCGCTTAATATTGTGAGCAACACACATCAATTCTACACGGGTACGATTTCGCCCTAAGCTAAGATAACGGGCTTTTCCCATAGCGTAATGTAGTTTAAGTACACCAAATACTCGTTCGACAATACTGCGAACGCCTGAATGGGTTTGGTTAAAC
Organism: Gammaproteobacteria bacterium; assembly: GCA_009692385.1. Lineage (GTDB taxonomy): Bacteria > Pseudomonadota > Gammaproteobacteria > JABDGN01 > JABDGN01 > SHZH01. The sequence continues at coordinate 19,667 of SHZH01000023.1, forward strand.
ATTTTATCTTCTTTACTTAACAGTCGATTACGATAAGCGCGCTTGATGAGCCTGTTTTCAATACCATGCTCTGAGAGCCAGTCAGCGTGTGCTTGGCTTTGATAGGCGCTGTCCGCATAAGCGGCTGATTCATTACCCTCAAGTAAGGTAGTGAAGTGATTTGAATCATGCACGTTACCTGCAGTGTAAGCTATTGCTTTAATTAACCCGTCTTCATCAACGTTGATATGCGCCTTGTATCCGTAGGTGCTTTTGCGTTGCCCATCAGAGCTTGTTTTGACATTCCAAGCGGCATCAGGATCTTGAGTAGAGCTACCGTCTGCTCGTTTGTGAGGTCGGCATTGTTTAGCCTCTATCACACTGGCATCAATGATACTGACTGCACCTGATTTAATGTATAAGCCCTGTTCTGTAAGTTGATCATTAATGGCTGTTAACAGGACTTTCATTAAACTTTGTTTTTCCAACAGTTGACGAAAGCGCCATAGGGTTGAATGATCAGGGACTGATTCAGAAATGCTTAAGCCTATAAAACGACGAAAAAGTAGATCACGTGCCAGTTGTTTTTCTAAGGCAGGATCACTTAATGCATACCAACTTTGCAACAATAGCGCTTTGAACATCATTAAAGGAGGCCAGGCTTTTTCTCCGCGTCGGCTGGAATGAAGCGTAACGAGTAAACTTTCAATTCTTGACCAGTCAATAAGTTCATGAACATCGTCTAACTCTTTTAAAGCCTCATGCTCAATCAGCATCGCATCAACCAATGTCGTTTGTTGTAAGTTTTTCCACGCCATTTTAATTACCTAGTTCAGATGATTTTCTATGCTCCATTATCTCATTTTTATGATATTTTTACTGGGTTCATGCAAAGGTCTCTACCTGCATTAAATCATCACAATAAAAACTGAAATCCATTGCACAGAGATCTTGTATAGAGCTATAATTTAAAAAATAACATGTGAAACAATTTTATTACAGGCCCGCTGTATGACAACAACTTCATTCCATGAAGATCGTTTAAAATTCCAAATCTGGTTGATAACTACCTATAGTTGCTCAAAAAAAGTAGCCGGAGATTGTATTTATAGATGTAATAGGATTGAGAGGAATATTGTTT
>SHZH01000024.1 GCA_009692385.1 Gammaproteobacteria bacterium
TTGCGGATTGAAGATACTGATCAAGAGCGGTCGACCAAGGCGGCTGTCGATGCCATCATTGATGGGATGAACTGGCTGGGTTTGGATTATGACCAGGGTCCGGTATTTCAAACCGATCGTATGCCCCGTTATAAACAAATCATCGAGCAATTGCTTAACGAAGGTAAAGCCTATCGCTGCTATTGTTCAAAAGATCGTTTGGAAAAATTGCGTGAAACACAAATGGCGAATAAAGAAAAGCCGCGTTACGACGGCCATTGCCGTAATTTAAATTCTACTTCTAATGCGTCAGCTGCGCCGCATGTGGTTCGTTTCAAAAATCCCACTGCAGGTTCCGTGATCTTTGATGATTTGATCCGTGGCCAGATCGAAGTGCAAAACAGTGAATTAGATGATTTAGTCTTGGTGCGTACCGATGGCATGCCGACGTATAATTTTGCAGTAGTAATTGATGATTGGGATATGAATATCACGACGGTTATTCGCGGGGATGATCATATTAACAATACTCCACGGCAAATTAATATTTTGTTAGCCTTGGGAGTGACGCCGCCGCAATACGCGCATGCGCCGATGATTTTAGGTGGCGATGGCCAACGTTTATCAAAACGTCATGGCGCCGTCAGTGTGACGCAATATCGCGACGAGGGTTATTTACCCGAAGCGATGCTGAATTATTTGGTACGACTCGGCTGGTCACACGGCAACCAAGAAATTTTTTCAAAAACTGAAATGATCGATTTATTTGACGTGCATGATGTGAATCGTGCCCCCGCGATATTTAATCTTGAAAAATTATCTTGGCTCAACCAACATTATTTGAAAACTGAAAATCCGGATTATATTGCCGCGTTACTGGCTAAAAAATTACAAGAGCAGGGCGTCGACTTTACCTTTGGCCCCGATTTAATTGCCGTGGTGAAAGCGCTGCGTGAACGTAGTAAAACTTTATTAGAACTCGCCGAAAAAGCCGCTTGTTTCTATTGCGATATCACGCATTATGATGCGGAAATTACCCAGCAATATTTTAATAAACAATTATTACCCGTATTTGAGTGTTTACAAACTAAATTAAAAACTTTAGCAGAGTGGAGCGAAGCTAATATCCATGAAGCAGTCAAAGAAACTATGACGACGTTTAAACTTAAAATGCCTGAATTAGCACAACCATTACGGGTTGCTTTGACGGGTAACATTCATTCACCAGGTATTGATTTGACCTTGTTTTTGATGGGGCATGATCGGGTGATGAGAGCGATTAATCGAGCGATGGAATATATCGTAGCCAATGTATCTAATTGATCGATCGAGATGATCACTTGGGATCCGAACACTTAATGTAACGGTTGTTTGAGTTTCGTGCATAATGCATACCTCATATACTATGTACCCTAAGTATAGAATATATACTTGAGGCTAGGCATTTTTATCGATTGAACAACACTGAATATTTATTTCTCAGTTCAATCCCCCAATATTGAGGGCATTTTGCCGACTCAGCATCTTCGGCATCACAATCAGGGACTTCACCGCCTCTTGAGAGGGCTATTGGCTTGAACGAAATTCCCGTTGGTGTAATTTGCAAATCAATATAACCATGTAATAGTGCGGCAAACGGTGAGCGCAATGTCTTAATGTAGGCTCCTTTCTTCGGTTCTATCGGATTACTGATGTTTTGATAAATTTTACTGAGCTTTGCACCGCCCGCACCCGATGTTATTTGTTTGATCACACGATTATTTTTTAAAACCATTTCCACCACCGTCATAAAATGCTCATGAGCGGCAAGCCATATATCAATAGTGGGTAATATGTCATGATTAGCATCAATAAAAGCGAGTAAAAATTCACCGACATTATTCAGTGGATGACGTTCGCCCTTTTTACTCGATGAAATTGGCATTGATTTTTTAACTTTTGCAGAATAGATGGAAGGTTCAAAAGGCTTAGATGTGCCCGTAAAATCCTTATTCATGTTCTCAGGATAATTTGCCCACTCGCAATCTTTATCAGCTCGTTTACCTAAATACACTAAGGGGTGATGCCCAGCCACGATAACCCAGTGATCAGGATATTGTTTTTTTAGAGCACTGAGTGTTTCAACAAACCACTTTTGCTGTGTTGGGTCAATCACAAACATATTTGTGTCCAGCACCACCAAAATAAAAAAATCATGAACTAACATATAATATCGGTAGGGCATATTCCAATGATCAGACGTGTGATAAGTATGTAGCACTTGACTAAGAACACGTTGCATACACGTTTTATCGACCAGATCAGGATTCAATCTTTCGGTAAAACCATACGATCCATAAAAATCACAATCATGATTTCCAACGACTGCGATGGACGGTTTATTATACAAATTATCGCCACGACCATAATTTTGTTGATTGCGTGTAAAGAAGTCATTTTTTTCATCATCCGCCATATTACCAATGCCATGAAAATAAGCATTGTCGCCGAGTTGGATAACAATATCCGAATCACTTTTCCTCATTTCATTAGCAACTCCAAATTGTGCATCAGCATTTTGTTGGATTTTATCAACTATCTCACGTGCAACGGGTGTTGCATCAAGACCATGACATCCCACCAAACTAATCGTAAATTTTTGGTGTTGAATAGGGGGACACCATTTTCGAAGATTTAGTACAAAATTAAGAAGAGTTGGAGATGCTGGTGTGTTTTTCATAACGATATCTTTATAACTTCGTTCTATCATGGGTTGGATAATCTTAAAGACATCATCTGTAAAGTGTTGATAGTGTCGTTCTTTAGTATTAAACATGGCCTGAAGATACCCTGAATCAACGATCGCATGTTGGTAAGGCAGAGATGTTAAATATCTTGTTTTTACAGTACCGATAGTGTTTGATAACAGAAGTTGAATCAATGGCTCGAGCAATTTTTGTAACGTTAAACAATAATCCATTGAGACTGTTGTATCTTTAGTTGCTGTAAGGCCAACGCGTTGCATTGCTTTTGTGACGACTGAAAGTTTTCGGACGCGTGGATCCATCTCTTTCATGTAAAGCATAAGATTAAAGTATGACAATATTAATTCAATGCAATTATCTTCCTGTGTTGTCGGCACTCTTATTTCTGGCTCAGACATCGCTGCATCAACCGATGCGGGTGGTAATAGTAGAAGTGCGTTATATTGTATGACAACGTGATTAATAAAAGCGACTAAGATAAGGTGATGATTTTTTTTGCTATTCCATGAACGTCAGCAATGTGCCGAACGATAATTATTTTAAGTTGTTCTAATTCGCTAATGAGTTTGCGAAGAAACTCTTGATACTCTGGAGTTAAAACCTTCATTATCGTAGGTTCGATAATTGGTTTTACCATTTGACGAAAAGCGTAACTCATTTTAACCACCTTATAATTTTTATTGATTTGAGCATATCATATCAGAGAAATTTGGAAAGAAGTCTAATGCCGTCATGGAACCGGTTTCAGCCTCATTCTTCGATTAGAATGCACTATGTTTTAGGTTGCCGTGGTGGGAAGTAATAAAGATTGGCGTCCCCTAGGGGAATCGAACCCCTGTTACCGAGATGAAAACCCGGTGTCCTAGGCCTCTAGACGAAGGGGACAATACAGATCAGAAATAGATACGGCTCTAAAGGTCAGAGTACTCAATTCTGTACTTGAAGAGTGGTTTCCGCCACGATTTCCCTATCTGGAATCGACCGTATTTAAACAGTCTCCCTTCATACCCCTCTTGAAGTACTCTGGCCTTTAGAGCCGATTGGGATGCATTATCCCTTAATTTTGAATGAATTGCAACCATTTTGCGAATACGCTTCGCAGGGCAAACCCTTATGTGATTTATAGCAGGGACTTGTTCTGCGTAGCTTTAGCGAAGCAGAATTAAAAAAATCGATTTATCCATGTTATTATCGTCCCATATTATTGAGGAGTTATCATGAGTGAGCAAAAAAAATGTCCCTTAACCACATCGACTGGGATGTCTGTGGCAGACGATCAAAATAGCACCACCGCTGGCGAGCAAGGTCCGTTGACCTTTATGGGCAATGTACATCTATTTGAGAAGCTGGCGCATTTTAATCGGGAACGCATTCCTGAACGCGTGGTGCATGCCCGTGGCACGGGAGCGTATGGCGAATTTGTATTAACGAAAGATTTGTCTGAATATACCTGCGCGGATTTTCTACAAAAAGTCGGTACGAAAACATCACTTTTTATTCGCTTCTCTACCGTGGGTGGTGGTCAAGATTCTAGCGATTATGCTCGCGATCCGCGCGGATTTGCTGTCAAGTTTTATACTAAAGAAGGTAACTGGGATATGGTCGGTAATAATACGCCGGTGTTCTTTTTACGCGATCCGATCAAGTTTCCCGACTTTATTCATTCGCAAAAGAAAAATCCGCGCACTAATTTGCCTGATGCGGCGGCGATCTATGAATTTTGGGCTAATTCACCCCAGTCACTGCATCAAGTGAGCATTCTAATGTCCGATCGTGGCATTCCCTATTCGTATCGTCACATGCACGGTTTTAGTTCGCACACCTTAAGTTTTTGGAATGCTAACAAAGAACGCTTTTGGGTGAAGTGGCATTTTAAAACGAATCAAGGGATCCGCACTGTCACTAATGCGGAAGCCGCTCAACTGCCTGCCAATGGTGTGCAGCACGATTTAGTTGATAGCATTGATAAGGGTGATTTTCCCAGCTGGACAGTACAGCTACAAATCATGACGCAAGCACAAGCGAAAGATTACAAAATTAATCCATTCGATTTAACTAAGATCTGGCCGCATGCTGATTTTCCGGTAATGGATATCGGCCAAATGACACTTAATAAAAATGTTGAAAATTATTTTTCCGAAGTCGAGCAAGCCACGTTTAGTCCGGGGCATTTAGTACCCGGCATTAGTATTTCACCGGATAAAATGTTGCAAGCGCGGATCTTAGCGTATGGTGATGCACATCGTTATCGTGTTGGCGCAAATGCCGATCAATTACCAGTGAACACTGCACGTTGCCCAGTGCAACATTATCAACGTGATGGGCATATGGCAGGCATGACGCAAGCGGCAGATCACACTAACCAAACTAGCAAAGTCAATTTCTATCCGAATGAACAAGCTGGTAGCCCGCAGCCAGATCCAGCCGTTGCCGAACCACCCTTGCCAATTTTAGGTGAAGCCTGGATCCAAACGTATGATACGCAAGACCAAGATAATTTTTCCCAAGCCGGTGATTTATATCGTTTGATGTCAGAAGATCAAAAAAATCAGCTAGTTAATAACATTGCCGAGGGTTTAAAACACGCGACTAAAGCGGTGCAAGACAAAATGGTAGCGCAGTTTACAGCGGCCGATGCGGATTATGGGAAGCGAGTGGCGCGTTTACTAAAATAAGACTGGAGCCAGGCGGTCTCGAACCGCCGACCTCTTACATGCCATGCAAGCGCTCTACCAACTGAGCTATGGCCCCATAGATTTTGGTGAAGCGATTTTAATGGAGTTTGTGGGAAACATCAACCGCAGTTTGGATTTTTTGGTAGGGGCACGTTGCGCGTGCCCTCCCGAACCTTGATTGGCCATCACGTTATTTTGGGCACGCGCAACGTGCCCCTACAAGTTTCTCTGATTCTAGGTGAGTTTCTGTTCAATATCCTTCTGCGCCATTTTATTAAATATTGCATCAATCGCTGTTTCACTGAAACGGCCTAGCTTTTGTGCCAATGATTTTTTCAATTCATATTTTACAGAATATAAATCCGCTGTTTGGCTGCAATTCAGTAAATACTCATCGCTGGTTTGTAAACTATCCACTAATTTGAACTTAATCGCTTGGTGAGCAAACCAATGTTCACCCGTTGCGACTTGATCAATATTGACGATGGGACGGTGTTCTTTGATGAAGTCTTTAAATAAAACTTGAGTTTCTTCGACTTCGGCATGTACTTTTTCACGATCTTTGTCGGTGTTTTTGCCAAACATCGTTAAGGTGCGTTTATATTCACCCGCGGTGATTTGTTCGTATTCAACATTATTTTTTTCGAGCAATCGATGAAAATTAGGCAATTGCATCACGACACCAATTGAACCCACGATCGCAAACGGCGCCGCAATAATTTTATTAGCTACACAGGCCATCATGTAACCACCGCTGGCTGCTACCTTGTCGACACAGATGGTTAAGGGGATCTTGTGTTCGCGGATGCGTTGTAATTGCGAAGCAGCGAGTCCATAACCGTGTACCATCCCGCCAGGGCTTTCAAGACAGACGATCACTTCATCAGTCGAGGTGGCGACCAGTAATAGCGCCGTGATCTCTTCACGTAACGAGCCAACTTGTGAGCATTTAATATCGCCATTGAAATTCAGTACAAAAATACGTTTTTTAGTCTGCGGATCCTTATGCATTTCTTTATCGTGTTTTTTATTTTGTTTGGCTAATTGTTTGGCGGCTTTTTTGGACAAGACAGCGTGCTCAATCGTCAGCTTGAAATGACGATAACGTCGATTTATTTTTTTTACCCTTAAGGTGCCACGAGCCTGTACTTTTTTTCGCATGCCAATGGCGACACTGACCACCAGTAAGATAATAATGGCAAGGAGTATCGTGGTGACTTTTAATAAAAATAAACCGTAATTCGCTAGAAAGTGCATGTGTTAGTTCTCCATTAGAGGGTCTATTATACGGGATTGTGATAGTAAGGACTAGCGGATTACTTTATACTAGCCGTCGACCCTATAAGGATTCTAACATGAAGCGCTTACTCATCATCTCGAGCTTACTCTTTTCATTACTCACTACAGTAGCAGTAGCTACGCCGCATGATACGCGCACGGTGAGCAAATTATTTGAAACCTTGAAAATGCAACCACAAGCCCTCCGCGTGTTTTTACAAGCCATGCCAAAAGGCGGCGAACTACATTATCATTGGGATGGTTCAAGCTATCCGGAAAATTTATTATATTACGCCCGCAATTCCGATTTTTGTTATAACCAACAGACCGGTGCAGTGAGTATCAACCATCTGTGCGCCCCCAGCGATAAACTCAATAGCATTACTAATAATCCCGGACTGTATGGAACGATTGTTGATAAATGGTCGTTAACCGGTAAAAGTGAAGATTTAGTGGAAACCAATCGCCACCTCTTTCAGTACTTTATCGGTGCGGAACCGTTAGTCGCAGCGTACAGTGGCGAGATGTTAGCCGAAGAAATGCAGCGTGCCGCGGCGCAACATGAAAATTATATCGAGCCAATTTATCTACTTGATCTCCCTCAGATGATCGCCTTAGGTAGCAACATTGTTTACAACAGTGACTTTGCATCTATGCAACAGGCCGTCATGATCGCTGGGGGTCAAAATATTGTCGACGATATTTCACACGCTACTACCAGCTATTATGAACAAGCACAGCAAATACTGCAGTGTAATTCGCTGCAAACTGAAAAATGGTGTGCTGTGACGGTGCGTTTTCAAATTAGTGCTATGCGTAATATGGATCCACAAATTGTGTTTACTCAATTAGTGATTAGTTTTTTGGTCGCGAAAAAAAATCCGCTTGTCGTCGGTGTTAACATAGTTGGCCCAGAAAATGCGTATTACAGTGGTCGTGATTACGATTTACACATGCAAATGATTAAATATTTACACGCGCAATATCCCTCAGTACATTTGAGTCTACACGCCGGTGAGTTATCGTTGCCTGAAGCACCACCTGAATTTTTGCAAGATCATATTGCTAAAGCCATTGAAATTGCGGGAGCAGAGCGCATTGGCCATGCGACTGATATTCTCTCAGAAAAAAATGCTACCGATACCTTACAAAAAATGGCGCGTCAGCATATTGTAGCGGAACAATGTTTAACGAGTAATGAGCGTACTCTCGGTGTGGTGGGTGCCACGCAGCCCTTACCGCTCTATATGCAATATCATGTACCAGTCATTATCTCGACTGATGATGAAGGAATTTTTCGCAGTACGCTTTCACAAGAATATTGGCTCGCCGTGACACGTTATAATTTGTCGTATAACGATGTTAAAACCTTTGCGCGTAATGTGCCAACATATAGCTTCTTACCCGGCGATAGTTTATGGCGTGATGCCGATAGTTTCAAGGTGGTAAACGAATGTAAATTAGATAAGTTAGGTAGCACACAGCCCAAAGCGCGTTGCGCCGAATTCTTGAAGCATAGCGAAAAAGCGCAACACCAATGGAAGTTAGAAAAGCAGTTCAAAGAATTTGAAGCCGAGATACTCAAACAGGCTCTAGCTGTAGTATAATGCGCTAAATGTATTTTAAACAAAATAAGAATAATCAATTAGGATAATTTTATGGCATATCCCGGTCCTCAAGATCGAGCACTGACTCCGCCACTCAGTGACTCTAGATCATCGAATCGAATGATTCGTGAATTTTATCGCAAGTTAGAACGAGAGATTCAGATCAGCCTCGAGCGCTGAAACCCAAACAATTTGTTAAAAGCTTTGTTATCGGAGCAAGATCTTGAAAAGTTAGAAAAGGGATTATATAGCCTATCACCAGGCGTGACGCTAGAAGCACTAATACAAAAAAATCTGCAAGATCAATTAATATATTTCAAAACAAAGATTGCGGATCATACGGCGGCTACCTACGGGACTGCAAAATATGACCTGCATCAATTATTGGTAGCGGTGATTGATGCGATCTTGACACAACCAGCGCCTTCTCTAGGTAAGCCCCAGCTGCTAAATTTTTATGTGCAAATGGTATTAGCCTACTTGGTACTGTGTTTTTATACGGAAACGACCGAGGATCCGGGCGTTACAAAATTAGCAAGAGTTGATCACGTGAGAAATTTCTTGAGAAGACTCTCCCTCAGTGCCCCCAAAACAACCACGACCAGCCATACTTATCAAGAGGACCTGAAATATTTGCTCTATGAGTGTAGTTGTAGTTTATTGGGTTATGAGAGAGTAGAGGAACTCCTCGAAACTTATTCTAAAATTCATGAGATCCCAAAGACTGCTCTACAAAGGTATGCTGCAATACCCAGTCCGAGGATCCATTTTGACAAGATGATCGTTGAATATATTGATCCAATGATGAGGGTTCGTTATAAGGACGCAGTTATTTTTAGGCACGAGTGGCCATTAGGGTTAGATCTGCAAAAATTAGCGCCTGAGGAGGATCATGATACGGTGATCTGGACCTTGCTCGGCTGTCACGGTATGGATGCGACCGATTTTAGTCAACTCAAATCATATTGGGATGCCGATCGGAATGCGCAGCAGAAGGTTGCTGCTCGAATGAAAAAATTTGAATGTAAGAAGATCCTCCAGCTAGGTGATCTGGCGTATTTTAACGGCGTGGGTTCACCGATTGGTCCTTTTTATGCGCGAAATCGGATCAAATATGGCTTTCAAAATGATATGCGAGTTGCGGATTCGTGGATCGTTGCGGGGAATCATGATTATGGTTTTTGGGGCCACTATAATGCAGCAGAAGTGCTTGATCCTATTGTTAACAATCAATCGAGTTTGCAACGTATTTCAAACCAGATCCTACACACCTATACCGTGCATGATCATTGGAATATGCCATATCGTTATTATTTTTTGATGGATAAGCATTATGTTTTGTTTGTGTTGGATACCAACACTCTCATTTTTGATGCCATTCAACAAGAATGGTTTGTGAAAGGTGTGCAATTCATTAAATTGCACTTTCCGCATCTATGGATCATAGTTGCTGCGCATCATCCTTTGGTTTATTTAGGCAAGCGATCGGATGTTAAATGCGAATGGAAAAAATATCTTGACGCGGCTCGTGAACGCATGATGGGAGAAGCGAAGGGAATAAGAGAAGATATGAGTTATTCAATTAGTCCTGGCATGTTTGTTCGCCATAACTTTATATCCGTTGCAGAACATTCAAAAGAAATGCCGACTGAATATCATAATATTGGTAGATTTGTACTGGAACTTATTATTGTCAATGATCTTCAGATTGATATTTACATGGCTGCACACGAACATTTGATGGCGACACTCGAAATAGATCTATTATTGAGCTCACGTCGAGAACATAAAATTTTTCAGCTTACCGCTGGCGGTGGTGGTGGGCCTCTCGATGGCCTGAAATTTGATCCCAATAAATATACATATCCTCCCGAGTCCATGCTTAGAAAAATCACTTCACCCTTTTATGCTAAATTATTTGGTTTTTTTCAATTACGGATCACGCGTACAGAAATTAGCTATAAACCTGAGATCATCTTATCTCCAGGATCTGTGGAAAGACTGGTTCATGAATCAATACCGCAGATTTATGGGATAAATGAGGCTGAGGGGATGCCGAGCGTTCACAAACAATTTAATCTGCTGCTATCTCGTGCTTCCTTCGGTCCAGCACACGGCGTTAGCTCACCACATTCGAAGCTAAGTTTCCTTCTATAATATGAAGCATCTCAAAAAATTCAGTTTCATACTGCAATAAATGCGCCATACGTGCTTGTGGAGGTTGCAGGTTAACTGCGATCTTACCCTTGTCGCCAGGAAAGTAAGATCGGCAATGACGAGCCAAACGACTTACCCATCGTGACTTGTAGTAATTGATTAGGATAGGCGTAAACCGTAATGCGGTAGAAGGTATATTCATCACTGGTTTTTTTCGTTAGTAATTGCGTATAATGCCAAATACTTTTGCCGCACGATGTCTCGCCATTTTTTTGCCACCAACTAACAGGCATTTCTCTGACATCTAATAAGCTATAATCCTTGGCATCCGGCGGAGTACTGGCTATATAAATTTTCTGCATTGCTTCATGCAAGCAATTTTCGGCACGATAGAAATCAAGCGTAGAGTTTTGTGATTGCGTTGTGTTTTTAAATTCGAGCAAACTCATTTCAAAGCCAATCGTAGTAATACTCATGATCGCCAATACGATGATTAATATAATAATTAAGGTTGCGCCATGCTGATCTTTCATTGATTGCGTAAACTCGTAATAAAAGAATAATGTTCAGCCGCTTGATTTTTACTGTCAAAGCCCAATTCAACTTTGACACTATGGACTTGCGACCAATGATTGATGCCATTAGCTGTGACATAATTATTCGGCGAGGCGTGTGTCGAAAACTGTAATTGCAGATCACTAACGTGATCAACTAACTCTTCAGGGATCTTGCTATTGTCAAGCATGTAAAGCGTATCGTCTGGTTGAATATAAAATAAGTAATATAAGAGTTCGCCGACTTCGGCAGGAGGAGCGTAGCATTTACTCAGAATTGTAGTCGGTTTCAATTGTTTTTTAGAGCCATTAATGTGACTGATTGCAAAAATATCAGCTTGTTCACAATCACTAATGACGGCAAGATCTTCTTGTTTAAATAATGACGTATCGGTTGTTGTGATAACCTCGTTAGGAGTAGACATTGCCGTCGCTACCATAGCAGTATGTGGAGCCATATAAATAATCGCTAATACGTCTGTGCCGTGTTTAGCTTTAATTGTTTTTGGTAATGAAGGTAACCAAGCATTACCGATAGCTTGATAAGCAAAAATCGCAACTAATTTTTTTTTATGAAATACCGACGTATTATTTACTTTGCTGTTTGCTAACGGACGACAACCGAAGGATCCGGCTTGGCGGATCGCAGTGCTTAAAATAAATTGTACAAAGCGCTTATTTTGGTCGAGATGAATTTGTTGCGTGTGTTGTTGAAAATAATGTTGTTGGTAGTTAAGTAAAGAATACGCCATCAGCAAGATCAAACTGCTGAGTAGCATCGCGATCAATAGCTCAATGAGCGTTAAACCACAATTTTTTCGGTGAGACATTTTGTAGGAGTAGCGCTGCATAATTTAACCATTAATTGATGATTGCCAGATAAGGTAGATGTGGGCGTCATATAACTGGGCAAAGCTTTGCGCCATTGTTGGACAGCTGACATGGCTGAACAAGCAGGGCATACCTTGCTGCGTGCCGTAGGAGCATAGCTTTCGATCATTTCGCGTAATTGCGTAAATTGAGCTTGTTGCTCTTGAAAATGTTGCGCTTGGATGCGCAATACTTGATATTCACGTTGGGTGGCAAAGCAGCCCGTGATGACAATACCCAATAGGCTGAGACTCATCAGAACTTCAATTAATGTAAAGCCGCGTTGGCGCATAGAAAATCAATATAAATGCATAAAAGAATATTATTGCATTTTTAGATTGCTTTGTAAAGGGCAGTCGGCGGGTTGCTCCCGTGAAGCAATTGCACGAACCACAAGAAAAGAAGTCTAATTATTTGTGTCGCGTTATTCTTGCTTTATCGCGTTGCCAATCGCGTTCTTTTTCGGTAGCACGTTTGTCGTGTTGTTTCTTACCTTTGGCGACGCCGATCTCTAATTTTACTTTACCGTGATGCCAGTATAGTTTGGTGGGTACCACCGTGTAACCATCCCGTGTCGTCATGCCAACTAATTTACTAATTTCTTTTGCGTGGAGGAGTAGTTTGCGGGTACGTGTTGGATCCGGACTCACATGTGTTGAAGCAGAGAGCAGCGGCGGAATTTGCGTGCCGATTAAAAAGGCTTCGTTGTTTTTTAGTAAAACATAACTGTCGACTAATTGAATGCGTCCCGCACGCAGGCTTTTAACTTCCCAACCTTGCAATGCCACGCCGGCTTCATAACGGTGTTCGATAAAATAGTCGTGAGTTGCTTTTTTATTGAGCGCAATAATTTTATTTTCGCTCATTTTATTTTTACTAATTTTATTTTCACTGGCATTTTTTGACATAATACGGTTACTTCGAGTTGGCTAATGCTTTCAATTTATAGACTAAGTCTAACGCATCTTTAGCCGTTAAGCGATCAGGTTCGATGGAATGGAGTAATTCGTTGATCATCGAGTTAAGCATCTTCATTGCGGGATCGACGGTCGGAATAACCGTTTGTGGACTGCATTGGTTTTCTAATTCGGCTAATTTCTCTCGAGCTTGTTGTAAGGCGACAAACGGCACGCCAGCCAGTTGAGCGACATGAATGCCATAGCTGCGACTGGCTGCCCCCGGCTTGACCTGGTGTAAAAAAATAAGGGTGTTGTTATGTTCAGTCGCATCGACATGAACATTATGGATCGTATTAATTTGTTCAGCCAATTTTGTTAATTCAAAATAGTGGGTCGCAAATAACGTGAAACAGTTAATGTTGGCTAATTCCCGCGCGCAGGCCCACGCTAAGGCCATGCCGTCATACGTGCTGGTGCCACGACCAATTTCATCAACTAAGACTAAACTTTGTGCGGTGGCGTTATGGAGGATATTGGCAATTTCGCTCATTTCAACCATAAAAGTCGAGCGACCTTTTGCCAGCTCATCGGCTGCACCAATGCGGGTAAAGATTTGGTCAACAGGGCCGATAAGGGCGGATCGGGCAGGTACATAGCTGCCCGCATACGCCAATAAAACAATCAACGCGTTTTGCCGCATATACGTTGATTTTCCCCCCATGTTGGGGCCAGTGATCAAGAGTAAATGTTGCTGCGTCGTAAGATCTAGATCATTAGGGATAAAGGTTTCCTGCTGAATATGCTCTACTACGGGATGACGACCCTCGACAATTTTAATAATAGGATCAGTTGTAAAGTGCGGTTGTGTCCAATTAAAAGTTTGAGCGCGCTCGGCCAAATTTACCAACACATCTAAGCTTGCCAAGCTTGTAGCCATTTGTTGTAAGGTTTCCAGATGCACTACTATTTTGTCGAGCAATTGTTCATATAATTCTTTTTCGCGGGCGAGTGCTTTCGTTTCAGCACTCAAGATCTTATCTTCAAATTTTTTTAACTCGGGTGTAATAAATCGTTCAGCATTTTTTAACGTTTGGCGTCGTTGATAATTTGCGGGCGCGTTATCCGCTTGCCCACGACTGATTTCAATATAATAACCATGAATGCGATTGAAACCGACTTTTAATGTCGCGATTTTAGTACGCTCTTTTTCCTGTTTTTCTAAATCAATTAAAAATTGTCCGGCCGTTTCGCTGAGCGTGCGCAATTCATCGAGTTCAGCGTCGTAGCCATTGGCTAAAACACCGCCGTCGCGAATGAGTAGGGGTGGAGTGTCAACTAGGGCTTTTTGTAATAGATTTAATAATTCAGGCAAGGGTTGTAAATTTTTTGTTAGCGTGACCAACAGCTTACTTTGACACGGCGATAGTAGGCGTTGTAAATTAGGCAAAATATCGAGCGTACTACGTAGTTTAATTAAATCACGTGGTCGCGCACTGCGCAATGCGATCCGCGTTAAGATGCGTTCGAGATCACCTAGTTGAAAAAGCTCAGCCTGTACATCCACCATTAAATCACGGTGTAAAATTTCCACGATGGCTTGTTGGCGTGGCACGATGCGGAGGGTATCGCGTAAGGGTTGGTTGAGCCAGCGCCGTAAACAACGACTGCCCATCGAGGTTTGAGTGTTGTCTAAAATATGGATGAGACTGTGTTCTTTGCCACCATTTAAATTATGGTTGATCTCTAGGTGCTTGCGTGTGGCGCTATCGAGTAATAAATTATCATCGCGATTTTCGGGATGAATAGCGCGAATATGTGGCAGTGCCGCACGTTGGGTATACTGGGCGTAATTGAGTAATGCACCTGCGGCGCTTAATCCCACGGTAAAATTTTCACAGCCAAATCCCGCTAAATTTTGAGTGTTAAATTGCTGTTGCAATAAACGACGGGCATTATTTAGATCAAAATCCCACGGCGGACGTCGAGTGACACCACGCACAGTGCCTAAAAGCACCGCATCAAAGTCTTCGCTAATTAAAATTTCTGCCGGTTGAATGCGAGCAATTTCATTTTGTAAATTAGCTGCATCGCTGATTTCAAGAACATGAAATCGTCCTGAACTGATACCAAGGCTGGCCAAGCCGTAGGTTTTTTTATCACGCGTTGTAGCATCGGCGATAGCTAACAAAACATTGTCTTGATGTTCGTTTAATAACGTTTCATCGGTTACAGTGCCGGGGGTTATGATCCGCATCACTTTACGTTCGACGGGACCTTTGCTGGTAACCGGATCACCGATTTGTTCGCAAATCGCGGCTGATTCACCTTGCGCAATTAATTTTGCTAAATAATTATCAGCCGCATGATAAGGTATCCCAGCCATGGGGATCGGTTGACCATTAGAATTACCGCGATACGTGAGAGTTATGTTGAGTAATTTAGCGGCGCGATGCGCATCGTCATAGAAACATTCATAAAAATCACCCATGCGATAGAGTAAGAGCATGTGCGGATAGTCGGCTTTGATCCGCCAATATTGTTGCATCATGGGAGTGTGTAATGTTAAATCCATGAGGGAAGTTTACCAAAAAAAAGCCCGCATTGCTGCGGGCTTTTTATTAATAACTAGTGAACTAATTATTTTGCTGCTGGAGCGGGAGCTGCTGCTGGAGCGGCTGCTACTGGAGCGGCTTTTTTAACGGCTTTCTTAGCGTGGTGAACTTGACCTTTCAAGTTACGCTTCTCGCCTTTCACATCTTTATGCATTGTTTGGTGCATAGGAGCTGCTGCTGCTGTGGGAGCGGCTTGTTGAGTAGTGTTAGAAGAACAAGCTGCTAACATTGATGCAGCTGCAGCTGCAGCAACTAGTACAGTAATTTTTTTCATTTGAGATATCTCCAATATTTTAAGTTTTACAAGGTTTCGCCTGCCACATCGATGTAGCCGACGCGTATTTATAGGGGATTTTGCTCAAAGAATCAAGTGCTAATTAGAAAAAAAGTTGTTTTTTTAGGCAAACGCCTAAAATTTGATTATAATGAATACGTTAAATTTAGCTAAATTTACATGTTGAGGACGTTAGATTGCATAAAAAAGCAAGAATTATAATTTTTATATTATTCAATTTAATTTGGGTGACGGCGGCGCAAGCAATACAGCCTTTTTTATATCCTGCTTGTTTGACGGACGATGCTCGTCTCACTTCCTATTATCAGCCACAGGATCTGTTGAATATTTTACATCGTTATACTACCATAGTGATTGTTCCTGAGCCCAGCACAGAGTGTTCCGCTCAAGTTGCCTTGCTTAACTATCAAGCTCGCGATTTATCACCGATGGTGATCAGTACCGCCTTACGAGCGTATCAACGGGCGGCTGATTTAGGTTATGTAAAACAACATAAATTGACGATCGTTGATTACAGTAAACCGTCTGATCAACCGCGTCTATGGGTATTCAACCTAGATAATAATCGTGCCATTTTCCACACTTGGGTAACACATGGTACGGGCTCGGGAGAGCGTTATGCGCGTCGTTTTTCTAATAATGATGATAGCCATGCGTCAAGTTTAGGTGTGATTGTGACGGGTGATACCTATACTGGCACCTATGGATATTCTTTAAATCTATATGGCGTTGAAAAGGGGGTTAATGATAATATCTACAAACGACGAATTGTGGTACACCCTGCAGATTATGTGGGGAGTAGTGTGGCGCGTCAGTATAATGAAGTGGGTAAAAGTTTTGGTTGTTTGGCCGTCAATACCAAAATTGCTCATGAGTTAATTGATGATATTAAAGGGGGTTCGATTATCGTCAATTATTATCCTGATCGGAGCTGGCTAGCCCATTCGCCTTTTTTAAATCAAAATACTGTAAATTAAATTTAGGATCACAAGAACAACATGCGCTACCTCATTTTTTCATTTTCTCTTCTCCTGAGCGTTGCTTTTTTTTCAGCAGATGCCTTGGTTTTTCCGTTACCCAAACCGGGTGATAGTGTGGTGGGTAATATCCAGTTTGTACATTCCGCTGCAGGCGATAGTTTATCGTCGCTGGGTATTGATTACGACGTCGGTCGCGATCTTATCTGGCAAGTGAATCAAGAGTATGATGCGGATGCCATTTTACCGGTAGGTACCGTGGTGGTGATCCCAGCACGTTTTATTTTGCCTGACTATCCGCATATCGGCATCGTGGTTAATTTAGCCGAAATGCACTTATATTATTATCCTCCTGGTACCAACACCGTTATGATTTATCCGATTGGTATTGGTAAGGCCGGGCGCATGACGCCATTGGGTATGACGTCCGTGACTGTGAAGAAAAAAGATCCGACCTGGACACCGCCGCAAAGTATTCGTGATTTTAATAAAGCACAAGGCATTATTTTACCTAAAGTGATCCGGGGTGGAGCGGACAATCCGTTAGGACGCAAAGCGATTTATTTAGCGATCTCCACTTACTTAATTCACGCGAGTAATTTTCCGGAAAGTATTGGGAGTCGTGGCAGTTTTGGTTGCATGCGGATGATGGAGCCTGATATTGATCAATTATTTCCGTTTATTGCCCGTAATACACCGGTATTGATCCTAGACGAGCCCTACAAGGCTGGCTGGGGGAATGGCCAGTTATATTTAGAAGTACACGAACCACTCGCTGAAAATTTATTAAAAACTAAAAAGTTAATGCTACCTGTGCTGCGTACTTTGTCTCAATTATCGGTAGAACATCACGTTGAAATTAAGTGGGATAATGTGCAACTCGCTTTTACTAATGATAACGGTGTTCCAGAAGCGGTGAGTGCGGGTGATAATGATGATCAACGCTTTTTTGTTGCACCCGCTCAGACTGTTTGGCCAGTACAGACTACGTTATGTCGCTTGGGTCATCATTGTACTCAGAGTGATATGAATACCAATTCGGAAGTGTGGTAAGCAACGGGCATAAAAAACGCCGGAACAAGTCCGGCGTTTTTTATTAAGTAACGATTAGTTACCATGAACCACGGTACAGTATTCACCGTAGATGCCCATGAAGTTGCTAACGTTCCAATCAACACTAGAAACTTGGCTAATACCACCGTTTACTTTAGCAGCAGCGATACTAGAATCACCTGTTGCAACTAATGCAAGAATTGACGTTGAGCAAGCTTGACCGGTTTTCATGCCAGTTGCATTGCTAGTTGCTGTTACAGGCAAAGTTTCGCCAGAGTACAACATACCAACGGGAGCATTAGTTGCACAACCAGCTAAAATTACCGCAGCGCCGATAAGGGTAGATAAAGTTACGATTTTTTTCATGTGTTTTCTCCTATAGTTTAAGTAAGCATATTAAGTATCGCCATAAGATCTTCATTCGTCAAGTAAATTTTGATAAAATATTTATTTGCTAAATGCAAGATATGTGCTAAAAAATTTGCCAGAAGAGAGAGAGATATTATATGTTTGAGGATCACGTAAAAAAAGTGAGTCAATTATTGCTTCACTATAATTATAGGTTAGTGACCGCAGAATCCTGTACAGGTGGGATGGTTGCCGCAGCGATGACCGAACTTGCGGGCAGCTCGCAATGGTTCGAACGCGGTTTCGTCACCTACTCAAATGCTGCCAAGCAAGAGTTACTAGGTGTTAGCGACAACACGCTTGAGCTTTATGGTGCCGTCAGTGAAGAAACGGCGCGAGAAATGGTAGCAGGCGCTTTAAAGCATAGTCATGCCCACGTGGGTGTGGCGGTAACTGGCATTGCGGGGCCAAGCGGAGGCAGCGATGAGAAGCCCGTGGGTATGGTTTGTTTTGCCTGGCAACTTCCAGATTGCGAAATAAGCTCTACGACCCAAATTTTTTTGGGCAATCGCGAGCAAATTCGTCAGCAAGCAGTGCAATATGTTTTGAAGCAGTTATCTCTGAAATTAAGCATTTAAACCACAATGCGTTTGCCCTGATGGCTCCTTCTTTAATACCTATTTTTAACTAATTGGCAATAAAGATCGATATCTTTTATTAGATAAACAGCTTAAAATTATATAGCTTCACGCACCTAATTGGATGTAAATCATGAATAGAAAAAATCTCTACTGGCTTGGGTTAATCATCCTAGTGATCTTCCTCGATCAACTCACTAAATATCTAGTACGTGGCGACATTCCTGAAAATACCGGCATTCATATCACCTCATTTTTTAACTTAGTACATGCCAGTAACTTTGGTGCCGCGTTTAGCTTTTTGGATGTTCCCGGTGGTGCACAACGTTGGTTATTTAGTTCAATTTCACTCATTATTAGTGTTGCACTGATCATCTGGTTGCTACGGACATCCCGCGAACAACGTTGGCAATTAGCCGCATTATCTTTAATCATCGGCGGTGCTCTCGGCAATTTCTGGGATCGCGCTGTGAATGGCTATGTCATCGACTTTCTACAATTTCATTGGGGTATTTATTATTATCCCGCGTTTAATATTGCGGACAGCGCAGTGTGTGTCGGCGCTGCCATGTTAGTTGTTTGCTTATTACGGAGCAGCAAAAAATGAACGTACTATTGGCGAATCCCCGTGGTTTTTGCGCTGGTGTCGATCGTGCTGTTGAGATTGTCAATCAGGCTTTAGTAAGCATCGGCAAACCGATTTATGTAAAACATCAAGTGGTGCATAATAAGTATGTAGTGGCTGATCTGGAAGCACGCGGTGCGATTTTTATTGAAGATCTCAACGAAGTTCCTAAAGGTGCAACCTTAATTTTTAGTGCTCACGGTGTGTCACAAGCAGTACGACAACACGCGAAAGAACGCGGATTCCAAATTTTTGATGCGACCTGTCCTTTGGTCACGAAAGTGCACCATGAAGTCACGCGTTATGATCGTCATGGAGTTGAATGTGTACTGATTGGCCATGCTGGGCATCCCGAAGTCGAAGGGACGATGGGGCAATATCATAATACCGACGGCGGTATTTATTTAGTCCAAAACGAAGCCGATGTTGAAAAATTGCAATTGAAAGATCCCGAGAATGTTGCCTATATGACGCAAACCACGTTGTCAGTTGATGATACAGGTAAAATTATCGAATGCTTGCGTAATAAATTCCCCAAAATTCAAGGCCCAAAAAAAGATGACATTTGCTATGCCACGCAAAATCGCCAGGATGCAGTTAAAAAATTAACTGAGCAATGCGACGTGGTATTAGTCGTGGGTTCAAAAGCCAGTTCCAATTCAAATCGCTTACGCGAACTTGCCGATCGCATGGGCAAACCTGCCTATTTAATCGATCAAGCCAGCGATTTACAACATACTTGGTTTAAAGAAACCGATGTCATTGGTATCACCGCTGGCGCTTCAGCCCCTGAAATTTTAATCAAAGATATTATTGCGCAACTCAAAGCCTGGGGGGCGACGGACGCACAAGAAATTTCAGGTGTTAAAGAAGATATTGTGTTTGCCCTGCCGAAAGAATTGCGTCAGAAAAAAAGTTAAATACGACGAGTACAAATTACTACTTCCTTCAGTGAGCTTGAATAGCCATAAGGATCATGGAATTGTCTCATCTCTTTAGGATATTTTCCTCCATGACTTATTAAGTATGGCTTCCAAGATAT
>SHZH01000025.1 GCA_009692385.1 Gammaproteobacteria bacterium
AACGATACAACGTTTTGCCAATGATCTGAAAACCGATCGTGCGAGCGCGAAAGCATTAAATGTGTTAAGTCAAGATTTGACCCCATGACCCCCTGAATCAGTTCCCGATATCGGCTAGCTATAATGCAGTGCGTGAGATACTTGAAAAATTTCGACCATTGTTGGGTTGATGATGAAATATCATAATTGCCTTGGGTAAGCATAACATGCTACAACTGTAAAATATAAATAATGACAACGAAAAGAGGGCGTTTCAGGCTCATCTTGTATAGTATTGGACAAGACTATTTGAAAATGCTTATAATGGTGGGGAAGTTGACCCAAATGATGACAACGGTGGTTTTCGTTGCGTCATCAACTCCGATAAACCGATGAGCGAATTACGCGCGGTGGCGATGAAGAATTTTTAGTATGTATAAACATTACAGGAGTTAATTATGTCTAATGCAACAAATGATAAAACAGTCGAAGAAAATACTTCGGGTCACGGAAAAATGGCGACCGTTCCGCCTGGAGTGCGTGGCTGGAGTTGGGGTGCATTTTTACTTAGCTGGATCTGGGGGATCGGTAATGGAACCTATCGTGCTTTTTGGTGTTTTGTACCCATTGTAAACATCTTTATGTTGGTAGCATTAGGTCTGAAAGGGCGAGAATGGGCTTGGCGTCATCGTCGCTGGGAAAGTGTTGAGCAATTTAATCGGGTGCAACGTAAGTGGGGAATTGCGGGTTTGATCGTTGTATTAGTGTTTGTAGTGCTCGGGATGATTCATGGAGCCTATAAATAACTTTGTGTAACTAGTCGTAGTTTATTAATATGCCTTACGCTGGTAAGGCAAACTAAGGAAACTAACGATGACAATACTACAAGATCAATTCATCGCAGAGATAGTTAAGAACTGTAAAACAGAGAAAGACTTTACGGACTGATTTCGGAGCATCAAGCAACGAGGCTTGGAAGCTGCACTCGCAGGCGAACTAACCACGCACCTAGGTTATAATAAGCATGAGCGAGCTGAAGAAATGAGCGGCAATCAAGTTTTGAATGCTATCTTGTACATTATCTAGGGATCGCGATGACGCACTTCTTTTCTAAACGCGCATTATTAGTACTGCTCTGCATGGGCTTGTTTGCTCTAATATATAATTTGTATCTCCCAGTACTTCCCGATGAGGCTTATTATTGGGTATGGAGTCGTCATTTAGCCTTATCATATTTTGATGGCCCTCCACTAACGGCCTATTTGATCCGCTTCAGCACTCTCATTTTCGGCAATACCGCCGAGGGCATAAAAATCGTTGCGCTGATCTGCACCCTATTAGGCGCCACCTTTGTTTACCGACTTGCCTATGAATTATTTGATGAGCAAGTCGCCTTTGTCACCTTGATTTTGCTGCTACTCATGCCGCTAACCCAGGCGAGTTTTGTGATCTCGACCTTAGATCCACCTATGGTGTGCTTCTGGGCGCTGACGTTGTATTGGTTTTATTTGGCAGTGAGTCGCGATAGCAATTTCTATCGCTATCTAGCGGGAATTTCGCTAGGTTTATCTTTGTTGGCAAAATATCAAGGCGTGATGCTGGTTCCCACTTTTTTTCTATTTTTATTATTAACACCCTATCGTCGACAGTTTAAAAATATCAATTGGTATCTGGCTGGATTACTCGCTTTAGTGATCTTTAGTCCGGTGCTAATCTGGAACTATCAGCATGATTGGCTCTCGTTCACTTTCCAATATCATCACGGTGTTGCTGAACATAAAGTATTTCAGTGGGAATTATTAGGATACTTTGTGGGCGTTGAAATGTTGGTGGTGAATCCGATCTTTTTTGTGGCGATGTTTATTTTTGCGTTTCGTCATTTGCGCACTAATATTCAAAATTCTAAATTATTGTATCTGCTCTTACCGTTCTTCATCACCTTCTTTTATTTTTTCTATGAAGGTTTATTCCATGCTACCAATGCGAATTGGCCGGCGCCCGCTTACATCAGCGGCGTGATCTTGCTGGGCTATTATATTGTTCATGGTCAACATAAAAAACTATATTACTGGGGCATCGGCCTTTCGCTCGTATTAATTATTATCATGCTTTTTCCGGAAGTGATCCCGATGTTGCCAAAAGACAGTAATTTGAAAGGAAGATTTTATGGTTACACGGAATTATTCGCCCAGGTGGGTCCTGTGTACCAACCCGGAGATATTGTCATTAGTAATAGCTATCAAAATGCGTCTGAAGCACGCTTTCACCTGCCGGGACAGCCTAGTACTTATTTTCTCAATGATCATCATCAGTATCAATTTTGGAGCGAGAAAATCAAAAATGGCGCACAAAATGGCACGATTAAATCGTTGCTCTATATTGGCGCTAGCGATGCCGATTCACTCAGTTATTTGAAGCCCTATTGTCGACAACTTATATTTATTAAAACTCTGTCGTATCACAGTAGCAGGGCGGATCGTGAGTTCGTGGTGTATCGTTGTCTTAACTAAAAAATTTAGCGATTTTACGTAAACGTAAGGTGATCACCACGCGCAATGAATCGACGATATTATTTTTCGGAAATTTGCTGATGCCGTGCTCCCGATCAATAAACATGATCGGCACTTCTTGGATCTTGGCACCCAATTGTAACAACTCCCAAAAAAGCTGTATCTTGTAGGCATAATTATTCGATAATAAATTATCAAGCGACACTTTTTTTAAGTACGACGTTTTAGTGGCACGAAATCCACTGGTAATATCTTTTATTTTCCACGTTAAAAAGAAACGAGCGATCCAGTTTCCTAGCGCTGAAATCGCATAGCGATACCATGCCCAATCAGCGCTGATTTCGCCGCCTTTGACATAACGACTGCCCATGACCACATCAGAACCTTGATCAATTGCCGCCAACATGTCGGGAATATACCTGGGTTGATGTGAGCCATCAGCATCAAATTCGAATACGATATCGGCGTCGGTGTTCTGTATAACGTATTTCATGGCTTTAACATAAGCAGATCCCAGACCCGATTTTTGTTCCTCGCCGATCAAGGTAATATTTTTAAACTGCTGCTGTAGGTCTTTCACTATTTGCGGCGTTCTATCATTGGAATTACTATCAAATACCAAAATAGAAAAATCATATTTCGGCGATTTCGCAATCATATCTTCCAAAAGTAAAATGGTACTCTCGATATGTCCTTCTTCATTGTAAGTTGGAATGATAATCGTAATTTTCAACACAATACTCCTAATATTAATTCAATCTTATCGATTTCTTGAGAACGTTGAGAAATATTTTTCATAAAAAAAGTTAGGACCATAAAAGATAGCGGGAATTAATTTTTTTTGATAATAAGTCGCGTAAACCAACTGCAATACACTAGACTTATAGACTGGGTAATTAAAATTATAGCCTTCCAATACATAAATAGTTAAACCATAGCCTTGGTGGGTTGTGATGGTAATGGATTTAAAAAAGCGTTGGTATTCGTTAATATTGAAAGAATGGATGGAAAATACCGCAATATTTTTCCCTTCGTCAAACTTAAAATTATGCGCAACATCAGTCGTGCGGCCAAAAGCGTTACTACCTGCATCAGTATCAAATACGGGTACAAACTTATTTAGCCCTGCCGCAATTGAAGAAGCATCCGTATAATTAGTTGACATGACGATAAATCCTCGTTTGTCATAGCCTTTCATCATGTCGATAGCGATATTGAGATGGCGAATAATACTGACGGTTTTATAAAAATCAGAGCCCTTATTAAATAACGCCAGCGGTGCAGATAAAATAGTAATAAAAATTACTGCTAAAAACAGGCTTGAAATAAGCATATTTTTAGTCATGCGCTGTAACTTTTTCAGGTCAACAATGGGTGCTAAGGCTATCAGCAGTGTAAGGGTTCCAGGCAATAGCCACACGGGACTAATAGTGACTCCCCGCATCGCAAGCAAGGTGAAAAATAATAAATACGCAAATGTCGCATTACGAAATATAATCAAGTGGGGAGGATATTTTTTTACGAAACGTTTAAGAAGATGGAAAACACGAAAATTTAAAATGAGAATAATCACGAAGAACCAAAGGGTAGGGGTTGTAATAGTAAAAACATGGCATCCAAATGAATCATCGCAGTAACGACTACCTGCAAAAGCAACCAAAAAGTTGGACCACCAGTATTGATAATTCCAAATAAAATTTATTGCCACAAATGGAATAATTCCTAAAGACACTAGAAATAAATTGATAATTTTTGTTTTCCACGCAACATTTTCTTCGGCGATGATCGTGTAAAAAACAGCCAGGATCGCAGGTACAGCTAGATATTTTGAATAAAAAGCACACCCCAAACTCAAACCCGTACAAAGCATCCAAAGGCGTTTTTTCTTAGTTGTCGCTTGCGCATACATGAAAAAAAATGATAACACAGTAAAAAACATCAATGGTGCATCATCCGCCATAAAAATAAAAAACGTCAGAAAGGGACAAATAATTAGTAGAATTGTTAAGGCGAAAATTTTATTATGATCAAGATCATTGGTAGGTTTAAAAAACAATAAAGGCAGTACACCTAATAAAGTAGTCATTAGAATTTGTGGTGAGCGTAGAATGATATTACTGGTAAAATGATTGACTAAATTAATCAATACTACAATCATGCCAGGGTGATCATAAAAACCCCAAAACGTAGAATACGCGGCATTAAAGTTATACGCTTCATCGCTAATAATAGGAATTTTATAAGCTAAATAACATTTAAAGATAAGCGTTAAAAAAAAGCTCAGCGCTAAAAACAATTTTAACTGTCTTAGTTTAGCTGCAGGAGAATAAATAATTTTTTGCATCGGGAGGGGTCTTCTATATTTCTCCTGAGTATAATACAAATTTTGGGATGATAAATCAAGTTACTATGGTATTTTAAAATCAAGCGATTTTCCGGGTCTTCTGTTGAGACGATTTGTATGCGGCGGTAGATTAGTCGGGAATGAACCCACCCGATTGGAGTTTAAATAAATTAGCGTAGATGCCATTTTCTTTCAAAATTAATTCCGCATGCTTACCATCCTCGACAATACGGCCGGCGTCAAACACTAAAATTCGATCGGCATCGAGCACCGTTGAAAGACGATGAGCAATCATAATAGAAGTACGTCCCTCGATGAGGATCTGCAGTGCTTTTTGTATTTCCTGTTCATTTTTAGAATCCAGCGAACTCGTTGCTTCATCAAAAATAAGGATCGGTCGATCCGCTAATATAGCGCGGGCAATGGCAATTCGCTGACGCTCACCACCAGACAATTTGACACCGCGTTCACCCACTAAGGTTTCATATTGCTCGGGCAGTTTCATAATAAAATCAGCGATATGCGCTTTTTTTGCAGCGGCACAAATCTCTGCCATGCTGGCGTCCGGTTTGGCATAGGCGATATTTTCGCGTAGCGTACGATGAAATAAAATCGGATCTTGTGGCACTAAGGCAATTGCGCTGCGCAGAGAACGACGAGAAACTAAAGCAATATCCTGACCATCAATAAAAATATGGCCTTCGTGAATACCATACAAGCATTCGAGCAAACGAATAAACGTGGTCTTACCACCACCAGAATGGCCAACCAGTGCCACCCGTTCTCCAGCGGCGATGCGCACCGAAATATCTTTAA
Source organism: Gammaproteobacteria bacterium (assembly GCA_009692385.1). Lineage (GTDB taxonomy): Bacteria > Pseudomonadota > Gammaproteobacteria > JABDGN01 > JABDGN01 > SHZH01. The sequence continues at coordinate 5,650 of SHZH01000025.1, forward strand.
AAATAGGTGTTGATTTACTGGGATAAGTAAAACTGACTTTATCAAAGACAATTTCTCCACGACGAATATTCAGATCCGGTGCAGTCGAGGTCTCGCTCACTTCGGGTTCTTCGCGTAATAATGCGATAACAGCATGCAGATCGTAAGAGGATGTCAGAATATTTTTAATATTTTCCCCGACCTCACGGATATAGGATTGCATAATCGTATAAGCAAAGGCTAAATAAGCAATATTTTCTACCGTTGCCATACCATTGAAAAAATACCATACGCCACCACCGAGCATTAATATCAACATCCCGCCTAATAATAAGCTTTGTGCCAGCGTAGTGATAGTGCCCAGGTGATAAGCACGAAGATTTTTAATGCGTAACATATTCGTGATTTTGAAAAAAATGGATATCTCAACCGGTTCTTGTGCATACGTTTTGGTAGTAGCAACACCACTGACACTATCGGCTAAATGCGCACTATAAAAATCCTGCGCATCAGCATATAGCCCTTGCGCCGGCCCTGAAATTTTAAATACTAAAAAGGCACTTATCATGATTAAAAGAGCGATGTAAGCAATCATTAGCACCGTTAAAAATGGAAATTGACGATACAAAAATATCATACTGCCAATCAAGATGATGATCGTCGGAAAAATACGCAGCAGGATCTGATCCTCAAACGTTTCAATCTGCTTCCGTGCCCGATTGATTTTAGAAATAATACTTCCGGTAAAGGTATTCACAAAAAACTGCTCGGGAAGCCGTTGTACATGTGCAAACGCATCATCCACTAACAGTTTGAAGATCAAGGTCTCAAACGCATTGTAGGTAATATACGCACACGAAAAAAGCGTTACTTGAGCTAAATAAACGCCAATAAAAATCACTAACCGATGAATAACCGAAGCTTTATCACCATGTTGTTGAATAGATCCTAAAAATGAAGAAAGCGCAGTAGGTAAATAAGCTTCTAGCAAAGCTGCCATTAGAACCATAGTCAAAATGACAATCAATTTCCTCGGCTGCTTGATCCAATAGCTCCCAGCAAACCGCAAGACATCAAAAAATGAAATCTTCTTTTTCTGCTTAATGGTATCAGAGGCGGTGGTGAAATTCGACATAGTATTTGTTTTATTTTAAATTGCTTCTCTTTTTCTTAATAAAGTGTTTCTTTTTTCGCAGGATCTGTGGGTAATTTTTTCGCCACTAATTTATTTTCTAGCGTAATATAATTCGGCAACCCATTTTTATAAATTGGATAATGTTCACCTTGAATCAAAGGCGATAAATAATCGCGCGCTGCTTGCGTGATGCCAAAACCATCGGCACTAATAAATTCGGGTGGCAATTTCTTTTCTTGATTCGCGACATTGTTTAAATCAGTCGCACCAATCGACCAACGGTAGGGCATATTACCGTCGCGCACGATGGTGCACATGATACCGCTTTTACCCGCAATGGCCATTTCAACCGCTGATTTACCGATCGCATAAGCTTGTTCCCAATCTGTTTGTGATACTAAATGTGCTGCTGAGCGCTGTAAATAATCCGGTACGGCCCAGTGGCATTTATAGCCGTGTAAGCGCGATAATAAATCGACAATGACGGGAGCGACACCACCGAGTTGGCGATGACCAAACGCATCATCAATACCCGCATCGGCTAAAAATCGACCCGCTTCATTTTTGACACCCTCAGAAACAATGATGACGCAGAAACCTATCTCAGCAACGGTGTCATGCACTTTTCGATAAAATCTTTCAGGATCAAAAGCGATCTCCGGAAATAAAATAATATGCGGTGCATCACCGTACTTTTCAGCGGCTAAACCGCCCGCTGCGGCGATCCAACCGGCATGGCGCCCCATGACTTCCATCACGAAAACTTTGGTTGAAGTGGCACACATTGATTTAACATCAAATGCGGCTTCACGAATGGTGGTGGCAATAAATTTAGCCACTGAGCCAAAACCAGGACAGTTATCGGTCACCGCTAAATCATTATCAATTGTTTTGGGAACACCAATACATTGCAATGGGTAACCGACTTGTTGGCAGTATTGCGAAATTTTATTTGTCGTATCTTGCGAATCGTTACCGCCATTATAGAAAAAATAGCCGATATCATGTGCAGCGAAAACTTGCACTAAACGTTCATATTCTGCCGGATGCGTTTTATAGTCTTTTAATTTGTAGCGGCATGAACCAAACGCACCACCAGGCGTGTATTTCAACGCAGCAATATCAGCATCAGTTTCGACACTGGTATCAATTAATTCTTCTTTAAGAGCACCCGCAATACCATTATGGCCAGCAAACACAGTTCCAATTTTATCTGGGTAAGCGCGCGCAGTTTCGATTACGGCAGCAGCCGTGGTATTGATCACGGCGGTAACACCACCAGACTGAGCATAAAAAGCATTTTTTTTCATTACAAAATCCTAAAAAAGTACGTTATACTCGAGCGATTCACGTATCAAGATACGAGGGATGACGCGAAGGCGGCAGGACCCCGAGCAAGGCATAGTATATAGGACTCGTTATGAAAATACACATTTTAGGTGTTTGCGGCACATTTATGGGCGGTATCGCGCTCATTGCTCGGCAACAAGGTCATCACGTCAGCGGTTGCGATCAAAATGTTTATCCACCCATGAGCACTCAATTAGAAGAGCATGGTATCTCGTTATATCAAGGTTTTTCGCCAGAACAATTTACTGAAAAACCAGATCTAGTCATTATTGGAAATGCGATGTCACGCGGTAACGAAGCGGTAGAATATGTATTAAATCAAAACTGGCCCTATACTTCAGGACCGGCATGGTTAGCCGAAAATGTTTTACAGGATCGTCATGTACTCGCGGTGTCCGGTACCCATGGTAAAACCACCACCACCAGTATGTTAACGTGGATATTAGACTTTGCTGGCTTAACCCCCGGCTTTTTAATTGGTGGCGTTCCCGAAAATTTTGGTGTGTCGGCGAGATTAGGCGAGCCCAAATATTTTGTGATTGAAGCCGATGAATATGACAGCGCTTTTTTTGATAAGCGTTCGAAATTTATTCACTATCATCCCCGTACTTTGATCTTAAATAATTTAGAATTTGATCACGCTGACATTTTTCCCGATCTAGCCGCTATCCAAAAACAATTTCAACTTTTAGTACGTACGGTACCCAGTGAAGGGACAATTATCATGCCCAAAGAAGATAAAAATCTTCAAGCCGTGATCAAACAAGGTTGCTGGACGCCGATCACCTATATCGGTATAAATGGCTGGCATGCCAAACTACACAAACCAGATGGGTGTGAATTTACGATTTATTATCACGATAAAAAATTAGCAGATGTGAGTTGGGAATTAGTGGGCGATCATAATGTGCATAATGCACTGGCAGCGGTAGCCGCTGCTGAAAAAATCGGCATTAAACCAGCGATTGCTGCCCAATCATTAAGCAGCTTTAAAAATGTTTTACGTCGTTTGCAATTACGTGGTGTTGAAAATAATGTCAGTGTTTATGATGATTTTGCGCATCATCCAACCGCGATTGAAACGACGATCAAAGCCTTGCGTAACAAAGTCGGCAAAGCGCGAATTATCGCCGTATTAGAATTAGCGTCATACACGATGCGTGCCGGCGTACACGAAAAGACGTTGATCCCTTCACTGCAAACAGCCGAAGAAATATTTATTATGAAGCCTAAAGATTACGCTTGGCATCTGGAAAATAAAGGTGATGTTCCTGTTCATGAATATTTAACGACGGATACTTTATTTTCTGAGTTAGTAAAAACAGTGCAACCTGGCGATCAAGTATTGATCATGAGTAACCGTGGTTTCGATGGTATTCACGAACGTTTACTCAATATAATGCTTGACCCGCAAGATGGTATCTAAAAAACTCATCAAGTCCGTTAACTTAACTTCTTGAACCTCTTTTGCAACACGTGCCTTATATTCAATCAAGCCATTATCTAAACCGCGCTCACCCAGTACGAGGCGATGTGGAATACCAATCAAATCCATATCGGCAAATAACACGCCAGCGCGTTCATTGCGATCATCGAGTAATACTTCAAAGCCTGCCTCTTGTAATTCTCGATACAGCGTATCAGTGGCTTCGCGAACGCGTTGTGATTTGTGATAATTCATCGGCACCAACGCAATTTGAAAGGGTGCCATTGCCGTCGGCCAGACAATGCCATGCTCATCGTGATGCTGCTCAATGGCGGCAGCAATGGTACGTGAGACACCAATTCCATAACAACCCATCTGCATCATCACGGGTTGACCCTTTTCATCGACTACAGTGGCGTTCATGCTGGTACTATATTTATTACCCAGTTGAAAAATGTGTCCGACTTCAATGCCACGTTTAATGACTAGGGTACCGTTGCCATCAGGACTTAGATCACCCGTGACCACGTTACGTAAATCAAATACCTCACCTAATGGACAATCACGTTGCCAGTTAACGTTTACAAGGTGATATTCGACTTGATTGGCACCACAACAAAAATCGGTTAATACGGCGGCATCGCGATCGACGATCACCGGAATATTTTTTTCAGTTAAACCAATCGGGCCAAGGTAACCGACCGCACAACCAACTTTGGATTCGACTAATTTTTCATCAGCAAACGTAAAGGGCACCGCGATCAACGGATGATGTTCGGCTTTGATGGGATTGACTTCATGATCGCCGCGTAATACTAGAGCCACCATGTCATTTTCCGTACCTTTGACTAATAGCACTTTGATCGATTGAGTTTCCGGTAATTTTAAAAACTCACACACGGCCTTGATAGTGCGTTTGCCTGGTGTGTGAATTAATTCTTTGGTTTTTTGTGAAACAGAAGGACTGTTTTTAGGCGCGAGCGCTTCGGCTTTTTCAAGATTAGCGCCGTAGTTGCTACTATCGCTAAAAACCAGAGCATCTTCGCCCGCATCCGCGATCACCTGAAATTCGTGAGAGACTGCGCCGCCGATCGAACCGGTGTCGGCCTCTACGGCGCGAAAGTCTAGGCCAAGACGGGTAAAAATACGTGTATAAGCATCATACATTTTCTGATACGTTTCAGCTAACGAAGCATTATCAAGATGGAACGAGTACGCATCTTTCATCAAGAATTCACGCGCGCGCATCACGCCAAAGCGTGGCCGAATTTCATCACGAAATTTAGTATGAATTTGATAAAAACAAACCGGCAGTTGTTTATAGCTGCGCAACTCACCCCGTGCAATGTGAGTGATCACTTCTTCATGCGTTGGAGCAAAGACGTAAGCGCGTTCGTGGCGATCGACTATTTTTAATAACTCAGTACCATAATCATTCCAACGCCCCGTTTCTTGCCACAGCTCAGCGGGTTGCACGTTAGGCATCACGATCTGCAGCGCGCCGATGCGGTTCATTTCTTCCCGAACAATCGCCTCCACTTTCTGCAAAACTCGAAAGCCCAAAGGCATCCAGGTAAATAAACCTGAGCCTAACTTATGGATAAGTCCAGCGCGAACCATTAAGCGTTGGCTGACTAAGTCGGCATCCGAAGGGTTGTCTTTTAAGGTATTTAGGAAAAATTGACTGGTTTTCATAGCCTACTTACATTTAGTTTAATAATGAATTATATCATTGCTTGGTTAGCGCGTGAATCTTTGTATAATAGGACAATTCTCTTAGAAGGACAATAAATATGCCAATATACGAATACCGCTGCGAAACCTGCGGCCATGAACTCGAAAAAATCCAACGCTTCAGTGATCTGCCATTAACTGATTGCCCTAGTTGTGGTAAAGCCAGTTTAAAGAAATTGATGTCAGCGGCGGCCTTTCAATTAAAAGGGGAGGGTTGGTATGTGACGGATTTTAAAAATCCGAAGAAGGATAAAACACCTGCCGCCACGTCGGCTGAAACCACTGAAAAGACAGCGACTGCTCCGGCTGCTGCCGAAGCAAGCTCTGATCCCAAATCGAGCACCGAAACGAAAGATACTAAAAAGGCTGTAACGACTGTAGAATAACTCTATCTCTTGCAATAATGGAGTAATAATCAGCATAGCCCGCCAATTTTCTCCAGCACTTTACTTAGAACATTACTTAGAACATTACTTAAACAACTGGCACTATTTTGCTGGTGCAATTAAGAACTCCCAGCCTTTTCCATTGATTGAACGTGTAATATGGCCTTGACCTGTCGTGTCCTCAGCTAATAAGATGTCCCCAGTGTTAATAATGCGTTTTGTACCATCGCCTACTTCTAGCTCCATCGCCCCCCTTAAAATCACAATATATGCTGGTTCAGCTTGTGGATGCCAGGAGAGCTCACCTATGTTGCCAATAGCACCAAATTTTATATTATCAGTATGAAATGCCTTGCTAAAATGAGCCACATGCACAGGTTCTAATTCTACTTCCACATCTTCAAAATGAGACTGGCCATCATCGCCGCTAAATAATCTAATCATTTTCATCATTAACCTCTCGTAAATTACATTAGTTTTTGATACTAGAATGTAAATCTTAAATCTTTTAATATGGACACGCGACTAACTGCATGTTCATCAAATTGTAGTATAAGACTGTCATTGTTAACTACTTCATCAAGGTTTAATTTTAGAAATTGTCCTTGAGGATTTTTGAATGCGATTGTTATCTGCATCGAATCAAAATTTATAGTTTCAGACATTATTTTGTATCTAAATTTTTCTCTAGTCATAGTTGTCTCCAATATAAGCTAACAAAAGCTATACCATTTAGAATGGATTATCTTGACCACCTACTCAAAATAATTTATAACCGGATCAATGCAAGCCCATGCTCTTTTGATTTTATTGTTTTCTAGATCATAGATGCAAATGAGCGCATGTGTATGGTTCATGTTATTTTTGGTTACATATGTTTGATCCAAATATACAACCACTTTATTACCATCAACCAAAATATCGTGGATATTATTTGTAATGGATAAATAGTGATTTTTGACATACTCCAGACGGTGTTCAATATCGTGATAACAAGCATTTTGCTTGCCCATTTGTAAAGTCACATCTTTGTGATAATAATTGGACAATTGACTTGCATCAAATTTTGTCCAAACATCATTAAATAGATTCTTAATAAACATTTTTTCTTTTTCATGATTCATCGTATTCTCCTATTGTTTTGTTAGTGTGCGCAGTAATAGCCAACCTCCCTATTATGGCTAATAAATGAATCAATCGGTATCGTAAAAATTACTAGGTTGGGAAGAAATGTTGACGCAGTTGTCGTTTTGTCGAGCATTCATACCGCTGTTTAATCTCCGCTAAATACACTTCGACGGTACGCGGTGATATTTTCATTTCTTGCGCCGTTTCTTTAGATGAAAAGCCATTGAAGTAATAGTAAAGACATTCTTGTTCACGAGCGGATAATTTATGTTTATTGTTTTTGATGAAAGTAGCTAATTGTTTAACAAAATCCTGCTTGGCTTTTTGATTAATTTCAAATGGAGACATGAAATCAGAAAAATTAGTATTTATCTCCTTGTAATCCAGAGTTGGCGTATTTAACAAAATCCATAATTCCACAATTTTTTTATTTTTTACTCGATAGACACCGTAAACCATTTGCTCAAAAAACTTACTATCTTTCTTATTTGTCCAATGTTGCCGACAAATAAATAAGATTAAATTGTCAATGACAACAACGTTTTCAACAACAAACTGAATATTCTTTGCATCTTTTTTAATCGCTGCAACGCGTTGTTTTATATCATCAAAATTAAATAGTTCATTATCGCCATAATGACCCACAACTTCTTTTTCATAAAACTCGCCTAATCGTTCCACTTGTCCTTTAGGGAAAACCACTTCGAGCAATTCCTTCACAAATTGAGTAGCATCGGCGCGATCTTGCATGTTCACTATCCTATGTTTTTGCTGCAGTTAAAATTATATATAGCATATTACGTGATTATCGGAAGATTGGAATATATTATTCACGATGCTAAATCAGGCGATACTAAAAAAGAGGCGACTAAGACTAAAGGCCTACTAGCTATTTTTGATGCTTATTTATTAATTTTAGATATGAAAAAGGCTGTAACGACTGTAGAATAACGATATAATTAACTTATTAAATAAGCTTAGGAACCAATCTATGTCCACATCAATGTCAATGCGTACCCATTATTGCGGTCAAGTCACGGCTAACGAAATCGACCAAACCGTTACTATTTGCGGCTGGGTGCATCGTCGCCGCGATCACGGTGGCGTAATTTTCATCGATTTGCGGGATCGTTATGGTTTGGTACAAGTGGTATTTGATCCGAAAGATCCTCAATTATTAGCTCAAGCGGAACGCTTACGTAATGAATATGTGATCGGTGTAACGGGTTTAGTACGCGCCCGTCCTGCGGGAACCGTAAATGAAAATTTAGCAACCGGTGCCATTGAGATCGTTGCCCAAAATCTCGAAATATTCAACGAATCACCGACGCCACCGTTCATGATGGACGAGCACCATAAAGTCAATGAGGATGTGGGTTTACGTTATCGTTACTTACATCTACGTCGTCCTGAGATGGTCAATCGTATGGTGATGCGTGCTAAAGTGAATCGCTACTTGCGCGACTATTTATCGGATCGTGGTTTCTTAGAAATTGAAACACCGATTTTAACCAAAGCCACTCCAGAAGGTGCGCGTGATTATTTAGTGCCGAGTCGGACTCATCCAGGTCACTTTTTCGCGTTACCCCAATCACCGCAACAATTTAAGCAATTACTGATGATGGCGGGGATGGATCGTTATTTCCAAATCGTGCGTTGTTTCCGCGATGAAGATCTGCGTCTCGATCGCCAACCGGAATTCACCCAGCTTGATATTGAGATGTCATTCGTCAAAGAGCCCGAGCTACAAAACATGATGGAAAATATGTTACGTGGTTTATTTAAAACGATGCTCAACGTGGACTTGCCGGATCCGTTTCCACGCATGACCTATGCGGAAGCGATGACTAAATATGGTAGTGATAAGCCCGATTTACGTATTCCATTAGAAATTGTTGATGTCGCTGATTTATTTAAAACGGTTGATTTTAAAGTTTTTGCGGCACCCGCAAATGATCCGGAAGGTCGCGTGGCTGCCCTACGTTTACCTAAAGGCGGAGAGCTGAGTCGTAAAGAAATTGATGATTATACGCAATTTGTCGCGATTTATGGCGCTAAAGGGCTAGCGTACATTAAAATTAACGAAATGGCGAAAGGCATTGAAGGGTTGCAATCGCCGATTCTAAAATTTATTCCTGATCATGTGGTATTAGAAATTTTGGCACGTACCCAGGCGCAAGATGGCGATATTATTTTCTTTGGCGCTGACAAAGCAAAAATTGTCACCGATGCATTAGGGGGATTACGAAGCAAACTCGGACATGATCGTGGCTTAATTCAAGGCGAGTGGGCGCCGTTATGGGTGGTTGATTTCCCGATGTTTGAATGGGATGCTGACGAAAAACGTTGGCAAGCCTTACACCATCCGTTCACGGCTCCCGTCGTCAACAGTCTTGATGAGTTACGTAACAATCCAGGTGCCGCAATTTCGCGTGGTTATGATGTCGTGTTAAACGGTTTTGAAATCGGTGGGGGATCCATCCGTATCCATTCGTCAGAATTGCAAGCCTTAGTGTTTGAATTGCTCGGCATTAGCGCAATCGATGCGAAAGAAAAATTTGGTTTCTTACTTGAGGCGTTACAATATGGTGCTCCGCCACACGGTGGCATTGCCTTCGGTATCGATCGCATTATGATGTTGATGACCAATGCAGCGTCAATTCGTGATGTGATTGCGTTTCCGAAAACGCAAAGCGCAAGTTGTTTGTTAACGCAAGCGCCAAGTTTAGCGAGCGAGAAGCAATTAAAAGAATTAAATATTCGGGTACGACTGCCCGAAGCGAAGAAGTAAAAGGGTAGATCATATGGCAGGACATAGTAAATGGGCCAACATTCAACACCGCAAAAATGCACAAGATGCCAAGCGCGGTAAAATTTTTACCAAATTAATTCGCGAACTTACCGTCGCCGCCCGAATCGGTGGTGGCGATCCTGCGTCTAACCCACGCTTACGCGCAGCGATTGATAAAGCTTTAAGTAATAACATGACCCGCGATACAGTAGAACGTGCTATTAAACGCGGTGCTGGTGAAAACGACGGTAATAATGTTGAAGAATTATATTATGAAGGTTATGCCCCCGGTGGTGTTGCGGTATTAGTCGAATGTATGACCGACAACCGCAAACGCACCGCCCCCGAAGTTCGCAGCGCATTTGGCAAAGGCGGTGGCAATATGGGCGTCGAAGGCTCCGTCAATTTTCTATTCAAGCAACAAGGTATTATTAGTTTTGCACCCGGTTCATCGGAAGATAAAATTATTGAAATTGCGCTGAACACTGGCGCAGAAGATGTCATGATGCATGACGACGGTAGTATTGACGTGATCACGACCTTAGTGAGCTTTGGTAAAATTAAAGATGCCTTAGATAAGGCTGGACTCGAAGCAGTGAATGCGGAGGTGAGTATGGAAGCAGGTGTGAAAGTTGAAATTAGCAATGCGGAAGAGGCCGAAGCGATCAAAGGCTTGATCGAAAGACTCGAAGAATTAGATGACGTGCAAAACGTTTATACTAATGCGGATATTCTAATTGGCAATTAATACGCTCAGCTTTCGCTAGGATGACGGAAGAGAATGGACATTTATGACAATTATTTTAGGGATCGATCCTGGCTCACTCATCACTGGTTACGGCGTGATCAGCGTCACGGGCAATAAACTCACTTATCTCGACAGCGGCTGCATTCGTGTCGCCGGAAAAGAATTGCCTCAGCGTCTGCAGCAGATCTATCTTGATATTCGCAAGATCATGGAACAGTACCCGCCACAAGAAGCCGCGATCGAACAAGTATTTATGCAACAAAATGCGGGCTCGGCTTTGAAATTAGGTCAAGCGCGGGGTGCGGCCATCGTTGCGATTTTAGCCGATAATATTGCACCCAATAATATTTTATTGGCAGAATATTCGGCCAGACAAGTTAAACAAGCAGTCGTGGGATATGGTGCTGCCGCTAAGACCCAAGTACAGCAAATGGTAAAAACCATGCTAAACTTACCTAAAATACCGCAAGCAGATGCAGCCGATGCTTTGGCGATTGCCATTTGTCATGCGCATTCCCGTACTAGCGTACACGCTATTATTGCTGCGGAACAAAAAAGCAAAACTAAAAGTTTTCGTACTCTAAAATTTAGAAACAGCAGGTTAAGATGATCGGTTTTTTATCAGGGATAATTTTACAGAAACAACCCCCGCAATTATTGTTGGACGTGAATGGCGTCGGCTATGAAATCACCGCGTCGATGAATACGTTTTATAATTTGCCAGAAGTGGGCGCTAAAACCCAGCTGTATACGCATCTCGCGGTGCGCGAGGATGCTTTACAAATTTATGGTTTTCGTAATTTAGAAGAACGTAGTTTATTTCGTGAATTAATTAAAGTGAGTGGCGTAGGGCCTAAACTTGCCATTACAATTTTGTCGAGTATTGAACCGAAACGTTTTGCTCACTGTGTTCAGATGAATGATACCGCGGCCTTAGTATCGTTGCCCGGCATCGGCAAAAAAACTGCCGAGCGTTTAGTCATTGAAATGCGCGATCGCCTAAAAGATTGGCAGGGTGGTGGTTTCAACAATGAATTACCAACAGCGACTCAATTAGGCCGACAATCCGAACAAGATGCCATTAGCGCCTTAATATCACTAGGCTATAAGCCGCAAGAAGCCAGCAGGGTGATCAGCAAAGTCGATTGCAAAGATTTACCGAGTGAAGAGATTATTCGACTTGCCTTGAAAAGCTTAGTCAGGTAATATAAAAGTTTAGTCGGGTAATAAATTAGGAAATTTTTATGCAACCACAATATCCCGGTTTAAAAGCTATTTTGCCCTTACTCTTAGTCGTCTTTATCGATGCCTTAGGTATGGCGATTATTTTCCCCATTCTGAATCCGATCTTCATGAGTCCCATCGGTATTTTACCCGCCGACACTACGATGCACGTGCGCAATATGTGGTACGGGTTTACGCTGTGTATGTTTCCACTAGCAGTATTTTTTGGTACGCCAATTTTAGGCGATTTATCCGATTCGATCGGCCGCAAAAAAATCTTATTGATCTGTTTAGCCGGAATTGGCACCAGTTATATTCTGTCGGGTTTTTCACTGATGTACGATAGCTTAAGTTTGCTGATATTTTCGCGCATTGTCGCCGGTTTATTTGGCGGTAGCATGGCGACCGCACAAGCGGCAGCCATGGATGTGAGCCATCCCGATAAAAAAGCGGCGACGTTAAGTTTAATGCTATTACCCGCAGCTTTAGGCTTTGTTGCAGGTCCGCTAGCCGGCAGTTTTTTAGCGGATGGCCATTTGATGACCTGGTTTAATTTATCAACGCCGTTATTTTTTGCGGGCATTTTGGCCTATATGAACTTTGTTGCCTTATGGTTTGGTTTTACCGAAACCCATAAGCCAATTGCTAATTTTAAATTTAAGCTGCATCGGGGTGCGGAAATTTTTGCTGAGGCATTTGCCAGCAAAGATATTCGTTTCCTGTCGTTAATTTATTTTGGCTTTCAGCTAAGTTGGGGATTATATTTCCAATTCATCGCCTTATTTTTATTTGGTCGTTATGGTTATACGCCCAATCACATTGGTATTTTTATGGCGATGTTGGGTGTTGGTTTTGCGTTTTCACTTTTATATTTAGTGAATATGCTCACTCGTCATTTCAAAAGTAAAAAGATTGTTTTCGGAACCTTATTAATGAGCACCCTTTGTTTATTTATTACGATTATTCCGCATCAAGCCAATTTAGTCTGGATCGTTGGTTTTGTCTTGGCGACGGCCATGGCGGTGGCTTATCCCGTGATCATTAGTCTTTATTCTGATTTAGCCGGCGAAGATAAGCAAGGTTGGGTAATGGGTGTGAGCAATGCGGTATTTGCCGCTGCCTGGGCGGTGACCGCCGCCTCGGGTGGTTTTTTACAAAGCTTAGATGTGGCGTTAGGTATGACCATCTCGGCGATTATATTGGCCTTCTCAACCGTGGCGATGTATGTTTATGCTAAGCGGATATGAAACCCTCACCCTGCCCTCTACCATTCTGGGAGAGGGCAGGGTGAGGGTTTTTAAAAATTCCAAATTAAGCTATTCACCCGTATAATGTTCCCAATCTAAATAGGACATTTATGCTCGAATCAGATCGCCTAATCACTGCTGAAAACCAAGATGAAGAAGTGCTGGATAAAGCCATTCGGCCCAAGACTTTAGCTGATTACATCGGTCAAGATGTTGTGCGGGAGCAGATGGGGATCTTCATTGAAGCCGCTAAAAATCGGCGCGAAGCCTTAGATCATGTTCTTATTTTTGGGCCGCCAGGCCTTGGCAAAACTACCTTAGCCCATATTATTGCCGCCGAAATGGGCGGTCAGTTACGCCAAACATCCGGGCCGGTATTAGAGAAGGCAGGGGATCTGGCCGCTTTATTAACGAATCTTGAAGCTAATGATGTCTTGTTTATTGATGAGATCCATCGTTTAAGTCCTGTTATTGAAGAGATCCTCTATCCAGCGCTTGAAGATTATCAACTCGATATCATGATTGGCGAAGGTCCGGCAGCCCGTTCAATTAAAATTGATCTACCACCGTTTACCTTAGTCGGAGCGACTACTCGTGCCGGTTTATTAACCTCACCATTGCGTGATCGCTTTGGCATTGTGCAACGCCTCGAATTTTATAATTTAGAATCACTCACGCATATTGTGTTACGTTCGGCACGTATTCTGAATGTGAGTTTAGATCCGTTGGGCGCGGGTGAAATTGCTCGTCGTTCACGTGGTACGCCGCGGATAGCCAATCGCTTATTACGTCGAGCGCGTGATTTTGCCGAAGTTAAAGCGCAAGGTGAGATCACTGCAAGCGTCGCGGAACGTGCCTTAGATATGTTAGATATCGATCAACATGGTTTTGATATGTTAGATCGTAAGTTATTATTAACACTCATTGAAAAATTTGACGGGGGTCCCGTCGGAATTGATACGATTGCTGCGGCAATTAGCGAAGAACGTGGTACTATTGAGGACGTATTAGAGCCGTATTTATTACAGCAGGGGTTTTTAATGCGCACCCCACGGGGCAGGATCGCCACGAAGTTGGCGTACCAGCATTTTGGGTTGCCGATACCGGAGATTAATGAGAAAGCCTAAGGGTTTTTCTTTATTATATAATCTCCCCGCTGCTT
>SHZH01000026.1 GCA_009692385.1 Gammaproteobacteria bacterium
TTCCCTGCGCTGGCAGCTAAACCAACACCATTGGTATTGCTGGTCACAGTTGTTAAGTTGACGGTGGAATTTCCGGTAACATTAATTCCCGTGCCTAGGTAACCTGAAACATTTACATTCGTGAGATTTACAGTGTCTGCACCTGCAATCGTGATCGCATTCAACGTTGATGTACTTGCATTTATAAAATTAATTCCATTGATCGTTGCAGCACCTTGTGTCGTCACTGTGCCACTTACCGTGGTGGCTTGCGTCGTATTGGCTGGCAGGACATTAACACCATTTACTATTAAATTACTTGCTCGTGTTTGAAGAGTTTGAGCGTTCTGAAGGGTAAGATTACCTAGATCAAGGGTGCTACCATTACCCGCTGCAATGATGAAATCACCCGGTTTCGAAAGCGTTGAAATACTTTCCACCGTTGTCGTCGCCGCCGTCGGAGTATTTAAACCACTGCTTGCATTGAGATCACCTTTGGCATTCACAAAATAAACATTATGCTCATAGATCTCTTTTTCAGTGTGCGGAGACACCACTCTTGCTGGACTTGTCTCATCATGAGCAACAGGCGCAAGAAGACTATTAACATACGGTTTCGACTCTGCCGCACCGAGCCAATAGCTCAGTTTTACATACGCTAAGCCTTTTCGTACATCATCATATTGAGCAAAAAGTCCAACCGAGGTCTTAGCAGTCACTTGATATTCCACACTCGCTTTGGGGCCTGCAATACCATTGTTAAAGTTAAAGGCGCCTATCAAATATTTAAGCTTGGGATCAATTTGGTGTGAAAATGATATATCCGCACCATTGGTGGGTATTTGTTCAATGGCATATTGGTGATCAAGGACAATATTGTTACCCACCACACTGCCGCCTTGGATACCTTGGTCGACTAAATTGGTCGTTTTGTTGCCAATGAACGTGTAGCTATTGATCGCAAACTTAACCTTGTCAATACCATATTCAAGCCCAATCGTACCGCGCGTGGAATAGTGATTATTCGGCGACACTTGTCGTCCTAAATAAACATTTGCGCCATACATATGCCTACCATCCGGACTTATTTGACGCGCAAACAAACCTCCTTCTAAGGTTTTATAAAGTGTGTTGTATTGATATATTATTGCGTTAAAGGCAATGACATTTTCATTAGTAAGATGCAGAGGGATGGCTAGATCGCCTTCTCCACCCACATGAGAGCCCGCTAAGCCACTGACGATTAATCGACTTTTTTCATATGAATAGGTACTCTCTTCGGCTTTTGCTTCCCCTATTCCCAAAGAAAGGGCAGCCGTAAACGCAACTGCAAAGGGACGTAATAAACTTTTCAAAAGAGTCAGCGATACGATAGGATCCAATTCCGTTTTCATTTTGCACATCCTTGTACACGATATTATGTTTTTGCTGATTTAGCGACGACCAATCCTTAGTCGCCTCTAATCATGTTATTTGAGTGTAGATCAGTTTTGTAAAAAAAGTCGTAAGTATTCAAAAAATACATGGGGGTTACTTATAGATTTTGTGTAAGGCCATGGGGTAGTGTCCAGCTTTTTGTTTATCAGACTTCTTTCCAAACCGAATCTTGACTTGTTACTCTTCTAGTTTGAAAAGAAGTTTATTACAAATGAAGTAGATAAAAATATAATCAGTATTTTTATCTACGCACCTAGATCTCGGGTCTTGTTGCCTGCGAATAAATTTTTCTCGATTTGCTCAAGAGAAATATTTTTAGTTTCCGGTAGGAAGAAGTAGAAGTATAACCAGGCAATGATCGCGATTGCTAAAAATACGGCGAAACTTGCGGCGCCGCCCCAGCCTGATAAAACAATAGGGAACAAAAATGCGACGATCACATTGGTGCCCCAGTTGAATGCTACGGAAACGCCCATGCCTAAACCACGACTGTTAGTCGGAAAAATCTCCGACGGAATGAGCCAACACGCCGGTCCTGTACCGATCGCTTGGCACGCAATAAATAAAATAATTGCACCAAAGGTTAGCCAGGCTAAGGTCATTGAGCCTTGGATATTTCCTGCGAAGCTTAACACCATGATAACCAGGCTGAGAATAATACCGCCGACGCCGATTAATAATAACGAACGACGACCGAAGGCATCGAGAAAACGGATCGCGACTAAGGTAAAGATCACATTCACTGCGCCCACGCCTAACGTAGCGAGGGTGGCACTTGATTGGTGGTTGAAACCGGTTAATTGAAAAATAGTCGGTGCATAATAAATAATGGCATTAATGCCCACTGCTTGCGTTAAAATACTCACTAAAATACCGAGGATCAACACGCGATAGAAGTTTTTCGGCAATTTTACTTTACTGCCATTCGGGTTATGTTCTAAATTCACCACTTGTTGCAATGCGAGTAATTCGGCATTTGCTTTGTGTGCACCATGAATGCGCGTTAAAATAGCTTGCGCTTTGTCTACTAAGCCACGACTCATTAACCAACGCGGACTTTCAGGCAAATACAGCGCCATCACAAACAGTAATATCGCTGGAATTAAGCCGCAACCAAACATCCAACGCCAGTCGCCTCCTTTAGCAAACAAATAATTGATCAGGTACGCTGAGAAAATCCCGATCACAATGGCTAATTGATTCAGCGTAACTAGGCCACCACGGCGTGCTTCTTCAGCCACTTCAGAAATGTAGAGCGGTGCCGAGAATGATCCTATACCAATTGCAATACCAACGATGAGACGACTGATCAGTAACATGCCAATATTTGTCGCAAAGGTGCAACCCAAGGTGCCTACCATAAACAATAACGCTGTAATGATCAGGTTGTTGCGCCGACCTAAAATATCATTCCATTTACCACATAACGCCGCCGCGACTAACGCGCCAAACGGCACAGCCGAAACTAATATTCCTTCTTGGCTGGGCGTTAAGTTGAAAACTTGTTTAATAAAAATAATGGCATCGGAAATGACACCGACATCGTAACCGAATAATAATCCGGCCAGAGCCGCGACCATGGAAATACCGATGACGATGGATGAAGAGTGAACGGGTGAGTTTTGAGTTTGCATAAACGTAGTCTCCCTGCTGTAGTGACTGCATTCTAATTGAACAAAACAATTTAGTCTATTTATGTTGGTCAGTTTATGGCTGATCGGGTACAATTCTGCCAATTCAACCATTATTAGGACTTACGCCAAAAGATGAGATGCGAGGCGCAAATGAGCGAAAATACCGGAATGTATATATACATGAGGATTTTGAGCGAGTTTGCAACAAAGCAGATTGCTTTTTGCGTAAATCCTACATTAGATGAACATTATGTCTGACTATACTCTGAAAATTGCTTTTATTGGTTTAGGCGCCATGGGCACAGCGATGGTAGAACGCTTATTATTAGCCCATTATTCGGTCACAGTTTTTAATCGTTCTCCTGAGAAAATTTTACCATTAGTCAAATTAGGTGCACACGCGAGTGAATCGATCGCTACCGCCGTTGCACACGCTGATGTAGTCCTGACCTGTTTGCTGGATGATCACGCCGTATTAGACGTGACCCGTGACATGTTAGTGGGCTTACCTGCGGGTGCTATTCATGTAGGCTTATCAACCATCTTGCCGGAAACGGCTGAAATTGTGCAAAAACTTCATCAAGCAAGTAACTCTCATTATGTGGCTGCTGCAGTTTTGGGTGTACCGATTGCAGTACGAGCGGGTAAGTTAACGGCGTTTTGTGCGGGTGATCAATCTTCCGTGGAAACCATCACGCCATTATTAGCAACGTTTGCTGAAAAAATCATACTATTAGGCGATGAGAACGATATTAAAGCGCCAAATTTCATGAAAATTTGTATTAACTACAGTTTAATGACAGCCCTGGAATTAATGAGCGAACTCTATGTCTTCGCTGAAAAAAGTGCAGTGTCACAAAGTGTTGTGAAAATGGCCTTAGAACAAATTTATGCACATTCGGCATTCACACGTTATATCGATAAAATCGCCACGCGTGATTTTGACAATGTTAATTTCGCGATGACAGGTGGAGAAAAAGACGCGAAAATTTTTCTTAAAGCATTCACTGAAGTAGGTGTTAAACCCGAACTAGGTAATCTTTTACAAACGCGTTTTCAAAAAGCGATTGCAACGGGTTTAGAAAAAAAAGATTGGAGTGCAATTTATGAAGTGGTACGCACTGAAGCAGGATTATAGGAAATGCGTATTACCCGAATTTACTACCCACACCATTTAGCTCTCGATCAAATGGCCACATTGACTGACCAAGCCGCTAATCATTTGCGCAATGTGTTACGTGCCGAGATCGGCGACGTATGTGTTCTGTTTAATGGTGACGGTTATGAATATCACGCGCGAATTGCTACGCTTAATAAAAAAGAGGTTCAAGTACAGATCACTGAAAATATTTTATGTTCACGACAATCACCCTTAGGCATTCATCTGGGTCAAGGGATCAGTCGCGGTGAAAAAATGGATTGGGTAATTCAAAAATCAACCGAATTAGGCGTACGTGACATTACGCCCCTCATCACTGAACGTTGTAATGTGCGTTTGGATACCGAACGTTGGGAAAAAAAGCGGCAGCATTGGCAAGCGGTGGCGATCAGTGCTTGCGAACAATCCGGCCGTACCGATCTAGTCACGATCCATACGCCACAATTACTGAGCATATGGTTGCAAACCACATTTTCTGGAATGCG
Organism: Gammaproteobacteria bacterium; assembly: GCA_009692385.1. GTDB lineage: Bacteria > Pseudomonadota > Gammaproteobacteria > JABDGN01 > JABDGN01 > SHZH01. The sequence continues at coordinate 4,695 of SHZH01000026.1, forward strand.
TATTATGCTCGATCCGCAAGCGAGTAAGAATATCAAGCATCTTGTGGATCCCACTGCTATTCAATTATTAATTGGCAGTGAAGGGGGTCTTAGTGAGGCTGAAATTCAGCACGCAACAACAGCTGGATTTATGGGAATACAGCTGGGTCCACGAATTTTACGGAGCGAAACGGCACCCCTTGCTGTGATCAGCATTCTGCAGCATTTATTTGGCGATTTGTAGGTTTTTAAATGAGTGTTATACTAGTGCAAAGACTTGGAGGTTAATACATGCGCTTTCTAGGGATCCCTACCTATTACTACCCCACTACGACGGTATTTGTGGATGACAGCGCCGATTTTTTAATAAACTTTAGCTTACAGCTACAAGATAAGTTAGCACTCAAATTATTTACCTTGCCTCAGCAGGCGCTAGCGTTCATTGCAACTGCAAACAGTGAACAATATTGGGCACAGAACAATTTTGTACTAGCGCAAGAAAGTACGGGCAATCCAATGACCAATTATACGGTTAATTTTGATGTAAGTACTCTGCAAAAAGCCACGACCAATGGGCAACGATTTGCTCAAATTAGTGTTGCTGTTGTTGACTATGATATGCCTGGCATGACCGGTATTGAATTTTGTCGTAAATTGGCGGAGCAGCCCATCAAGAAAATTCTATTAACGGGTAAAGGTGATGAGAAGCTGGCGGTTGAGGCATTTAACGAGGGCATTATTGATCACTTTATACAAAAAAGTAATCGTGATGTCGTAAAACTAGTTGACCAGAATGTGTTGAAATTACAGTATCGTTATTTTGAACAAATTACCGACAATATGCGTGGTATTTTAACGAAGGAATCTGCGCCGGTTATTTGCGACCCCGTATTCAAAGAGTTTTTTGAAAAAATACGGGCTGAAAATAAGATTGTTGAATATTATTTAGTTGAACTTCCTGGTAGTTTCTTAATGTTGGATGCCGACGGTAAAGCCAGTTTATTAGTTGTTAAATGTTATGAAGATCTGAGTATCTACTATGAATTTGCTCAAGATAATGGCGCACCCACTACGATGCTTGATGAAGTTCGTAGCGGTAATAAAATTCCATTTGCGTGGGATGCGGATGATTATTTTCGGGTACATACTGCGGATGCATGGCATCAACAATTATTTCCGGCAGAAGAGTTAGAAGGTAAACAAATTTATTATTATGCGCTTATTAAAAATCCACCTAAACTGCCAGATTGGGTACGTCACGTAGTTAGTTACAATCAATTTTTAGACACGCAAGAAGCGCTCCGCGAGATCTAAAATCCAGATAAATCTACTGCTTTATGGTATGATTACCCGGCAATAAATTGCGCCCGTAGCTCAGCTGGATAGAGTGTTGGCCTCCGAAGCCAAAGGTCGTGCGTTCGAATCGCACCGGGCGCGCCAGTCCGTACTAAAATATTGCCTAGGAAGTACCTGAAAAGTACTTGGGGATTACGATTTTTTTGACTTTATCATCACTCTTGCATATAGTTACTTTTTAAGGAAATTCTATGACTATCGACATTGCAACGCTTCAACTCCCAACCGACAAAAAAGTTGAGTTACCTATTTTACAGCCCACTTTGGGATTTAATGCTGTAGATATCCACACACTGGGTAAAGAAAGTTACTACACTTTTGATCCGGGTTTTATGGCGACTGCGGCTTGCAAATCTAAGATCACTTATATCGATGGTGAACTGGGTATTTTAGAATATCGGGGTTATCCGATCGAACAACTTGCTGCGGACGCAAAATATTCTGAGGTGATCTATTTGCTGTTGTACGGCGAATTACCCACTGCACAACAAAAATTGGATTTAGAAAAGAGCTTAAAAGAAAATGCTACCGTACCTGATAAATTACACAAACTACTTGCCGCTTTCCCACAAGATGCACACCCGATGTCGATGTTGATGTCGTTAATGTCGGCTTTAGATGCGTTTTATGGCCGAGATATTAATATTGAAAACGCGGATGATCGCAATAAAATTGTCATCCAATTAATTGCAAAAATCCCTACCTTAGCTGCAATGTGTCATCGCCACGCGATCGGCGAAGAATTTGTCGCACCTAATGCGCAACTCGATTATGCCGCTAATTTCTTATATATGCTAACGGGTACCATCCCAGGTGATATCAATGCGAATGCGATGGATGTTATTTTCACCTTGCATGCGGATCATGAACAAAATGCTTCTACCTCAACGGTACGGATGGCAGGTTCAACCGGAACCAGTCCATTCGCTGCCATCGGTGCAGGAATTGCCGCACTCTGGGGACCTACCCATGGTGGTGCTAATGAAGCCACGTTAAACATGTTGCGTGACATCAAAACGATTGACCGCATTCCGCAATTTTTAGCGCGCGCGAAAGATAAAAATGATCCGTTTAAATTAATGGGTTTTGGCCATCGCGTTTATAAAAACCGTGATCCCCGTGGTTTGATCATTCGTGACATGTGTTACCAAGTACTAGGGAGTGATAGCAAGCACGCTGATAATCCACTCTTCAAATTAGCCTTAGAGTTGGAAAAAATTGCCTTACAAGATCCGTATTTCGTCACACGCAAACTGTACCCCAATATTGAGTTTTACTCCGGTATTATTCAAACAGCTTTAGGCATTCCCAGCACCATGTTTACCGTGGTATTTTCCTTAGCGCGTACCACAGGCTGGGCAGCACAATGGAATGAAATGATCAGCGATCCGGATTACAAAATTGCGCGTCCACGGCAATTGTATATGGGTTACGCGAAGCGGGATTTTGTAGCGTTGGAAAAACGCTAGATTTTCTGTAACTCCCCACGTCAGACCAGCCTTCGTCTTTGCGACTACGAGCAAAGCGCGGTCGCGTGAAGCGGTCTAAAAGGTATCATCTTCTTTTTTTCGTAAACTGACTATTACGTTTTGGATAAATTTTAGGAGCACCAACGACTGGACGGCCTTTGGGTTTTTCGGCTTTAGGCATGTCCATTTTGACAAGCTCGAATAATTCTTTCACTTGTTTGGGATCAAGATAGGCGGTAGTACCACGACGCACTTCGCGTGGTAATACCACGTTACCGTAACGAGTACGGATCAGACGACTCACCGTGAGATTAAAATGCTCCCATAAACGACGTACTTCGCGGTTGCGACCTTCTTGCAAGGTTACAATGTACCAATGATTTAGGCCTTCACCACCGCCATCAGCAATGGTATTAAATTTGGCAAAGCCATCTTCTAATTCGACGCCTTTGAGTAAGTGCTCAATGATTTCTGGTGTTACTTCACCTTTGATACGCACTGCATATTCGCGTTCTATTTCATAGGAGGGATGCATCAGACGATGCGCTAATTCACCATTATTGGTAAACAATAATAAACCGGTAGTGCTGATATCTAAACGACCAACGATGATCCAACGTCCTGCTGTTAAACGCGGTAATTGAGAAAATACGGTTGGGCGACGTTCGGGATCGACACGGGTACATACTTCACCTTCCGGTTTGTTATACACCAATACTTTAATGTCATCAGGCTCAGGCAGTTCACGTTTTATTAAACGATTATCAACACAAATTTTAACATCGGATGCAACACGATCACCGAGCGTCGCCACGTTGCCGTTGACGGTAATACGCCCGGCTTTGATCCACTGTTCTAGTTCGCGCCGCGAACCGAGCCCATATTGGGCGAGAACTTTTTGTAATTTTTCAGTCGTTTTTTCAGGCATATTAAATCCCTCTAATTAAATTTCTCTGGTTGCTTTAAATTCGATGTCCGGCCAACGCTCTAGCATCAGGCTTAAGTTTACACGGGTCGGCGCCAAATAGGTTAAATTATTACTAACATCCAGTGCTAAATTTTCAACGGCTTTTTTTCTAAATTCATCTAAGCGCTTTTCATCTTTACAATACACCCAGCGAGCTACGCTAACATTGACCGGCTCATACGCACAAATAACATTATATTCAAATTGTAAGCGGTGCACCACGACATCAAATTGTAAAATACCAATCGCACCTAAAATCATGTCGTTATTTTCGATCGGTCGAAATAATTGAACAGCACCTTCTTCAGCCAGATGTACTAAACCTTTTTGCAAGGCTTTCATCTTGAGCGGATCTTTTAAGCGTACACGACGAAACAATTCAGGTGCAAAATTGGGAATGCCGATAAATTTTAAATTTTCGCCTTGAGTAAACGTATCACCCACTTGGATCGTACCGTGGTTGTGCAAACCGATGATATCGCCCGGATAAGCTTCTTCAATATGTTCACGCTCGCCCGCTAAAAAAGTGAGCGCATTATTGATCTGCACTTCGCGTTGTTGACGCACTTGAAAAATTTTCATGCCTTTTTGGTAAGAGCCAGAACAGATACGCACGAAAGCAATCCGATCGCGGTGCTGTGGATCCATATTCGCTTGGATCTTGAAAACAAAGCCGGTGAATTTAGGCTCACTCGCTTCAACAATGCGCGTTTGCGTTGCGCGGGGTAATGGCGGTGGTGCATATTCAATAAAGGCATCGAGCATTTCTTTGATACCGAAATCATTCATCGCTGAGCCAAAAAACACGGGGGTTAGCTTACCTTCTAAAAATTGCTCATGATCAAATGCATGGCTAGCTGCTTGAACAAGTTCAATTTGCTCACGTAATTCTTTAGCTTGATAATCTAACAATTTATCTAATTCCGGATTGTCCAGACCTTCGATCACTTGATCGGTCCCATATAAAAAAACTTTGTTATCACGTAAATGATAAACACCCTTGAACGATTTACCCATACCGATCGGCCAGGTGATGGGTGCACACTTTATTTTTAAAATCGATTCGATCTCATCTAATAATTCGATGGGTTCCCGCGTATCACGATCCATCTTGTTAATAAAAGTCACAATGGGAGTGGTACGCATACGACAGACTTCTAATAAATTAATCGTGCGTTCTTCAACACCCTTAGCTGCATCAATTACCATTAAAGCAGAATCCACTGCCGTTAACGTGCGATACGTATCTTCCGAAAAATCAGCATGTCCAGGCGTGTCTAATAAATTGATAATGCAATCACTGTAAGGAAATGACATGACCGAAGTCGACACCGAAATTCCACGTTGCTTCTCGAGCTCCATCCAGTCTGACGTCGCATGACGTGAAGCCTTACGCGCTTTAACGGTACCGGCGATTTGGATCGCTCCGCCAAATAGCAATAGCTTTTCAGTTAAGGTTGTTTTACCCGCATCTGGGTGGGAAATAATAGCAAAGGTACGTCGCTTAGCGACTTCTCGTGATCGTAGATCCGTCATAGGGATGATATCTCAATTTATGCTGTATATTATATATAAACATGGTAAATACTCAATGTAATTTTGCGCATAAACAGTGTGTTTTTGTTTTTTCACAATGGCCTTTTAAACCATCGAATTGGATCGATCGGTTTTCCTTTGGCGCGCATTTCAAAATATAATCCGGGATAATCCGCCCCGCCGCTATCACCCACGAGCGCGATCGCATCACCCGCAATCACCTTATCGCCGACATGTTTTAGCAAGGCATTGTTGTGCGCATATAATGTTAAATATTGATCACCGTGATTCACAATCATCAATAAACCATAACCACGTAACCAGTCGGCAAAAATCACCTCACCGGGCGCTATCACATGTACCGGCGCGCCTATAGTAGCGTTAAAAAATATGCCCCGACTCACCACGTTGCCCTCGCTGACTGATCCATAACGACGCGCTACTGTACCGGCTACGGGCCAAGTTAAACGTCCGCGTAATTTGCTAAACCCTACACCACCAAGGTTATTAGCAAGTTGATATTGCGCATGTGCATCTAAGCTATTAACAACGTGTTCTAAATTTTTACGGTTAGCCTCAAGCTGTGCTAAACGTTGTTGCTGAGTTTTAATTTCTTTGGTGAGTTTTACTAATACTTGACGCCGATCTTGTTCTTGTTGATGCAGATCATTTTTTTGAGCGACGCGATCTTGTTGTAGTTTTTGTAGACTCAGTGTTTGCGCCGCAATTTGCTGCTGGGTTTGTTCAATGGTGGCAATATTGGCCTGCATATCCGTTATCAATTTTGTCCGAGCCTGATTTAAATATTGATAATAGGTTAAAATGCGGCTGATTTTCTCAGGATCATCTTGATTTAACAATACCCGCCAATACGAATGCTGTCCCATTTCATAAGCAGTCCGAAGTTGTTGCGCTAGCGCAGTGCGTTGTACTTCAAGTTGTTGCTGACTTTGTTGCAACAGTTTTTGCGAGCTGGTTAATGTTTGTTGCTGCGCATCCACTTGTTGGGCAATTGAGTTCAAACGGATGTTAATCGTGTTGATCTGCAATTCGATCTTACGCAAATCATTGATCAAGCTACTTTCTTCAGAACGTTTTTTGAAAATTAAATCTTTTATTTCAGCAATTTTAGTGGCGATTTTGCCGAGCTCGGATTTTTTACTGTCGGCGGCATAGCCTGTTGACATAAATAGACTTAGAAAGATTATTAAAGCGTAGGTCGGCTTACGCGAAGCAAGCCGACAATTAGCCTGCAGGATGCCTGCTTGCTTCGCGTAAGCAGGCCTACATTTATTATTATTTTTCCGGTTTAAAAACATTTTATTTCTTTATCTCAATTAAATCATGCCCCGTCATTTCTGATGGTTGCTCTAATCCCATGATATCTAATAAGGTCGGGATCACATCGGTGAGCGTTGCATGCTGTGTTTTAAATTGCGCGGGACGGCCCACATAAAGCAATGGTACCGGATTACTGGTATGTGCAGTATGCGGTTGATGCGTTGCCGGATCAAACATGCGTTCTGCATTACCATGATCAGCCGTGATCAAACACTCACCGCCGACACCCTGTAAAGCTGCAACCACTTTGCCTAAACAGCTATCAATACATTCAATGGCTTCGATCGCTGCGGGCAAATTACCGGAATGACCCACCATATCCGCATTGGCATAATTACAAATGATCACGTCATATTTTTTTGACTCAATAGCGGCCACTAATTTTTCTGTCAATAAAGGCGCGCTCATTTCAGGTAGTAAATCATACGTCGCGACTTTTTGTGAAGGTACTAAAATGCGCTCCTCACCACTGAACGGCTGTTCACGACCGCCGTTAAAAAAGAACGTCACATGCGCATATTTTTCCGTTTCGGCGATCCGCAATTGCGTTAAACCTAAGCTTGAAATATATTCACCAAACACATTATGTAAAGATTGTGGGGCAAAGGCGATGGGTGCTTTAATGTCTGCTGCATATTCAGTCAGCGTCACGAATTCGGCTAATTTAGGCACTTTAGTGCGCACAAATGCAGAAAATTTTTCATCGAGAAAGGCATGGGTTAATTGACGCGCGCGATCAGAACGAAAGTTCATGAAGATCACACTGTCACCGTCATTGATGGTGATCACAGGAAGAATGACTGTTGGCTTCACGAACTCATCAGTTTCACCTGCGGCATACGCTGCCGCGAGACCTTCGGCGGCCGTGTTGCAATGGCGCTCTGCAATTCCCTGGGTCAACAAATTGTAAGCGAGTTGCACCCGATCCCACCGCTGATCGCGATCCATCGCGTAGTAGCGACCACACAAGCTGGCAATTTGGCCAACGCCTAATTCGGTAAACAATTGCTCCAGTTTTTCAATTGAGGCAAGCGCACTTTTCGGGGCAACATCACGTCCATCGAGAAAGGCATGCAGATAAATTTTCTTAGCACCTTGCTTTGCAGCGAGACGGATCATCGCTTCAAGATGTGCTTGCTGACTATGTACCCCACCGGGTGATAATAATCCCAAGATATGTACAGCATGTTCGCTGCTAACAGCACGTTGTACGGCATCATTCAGCACTGGGTTTGTAAAAAACGTGCCCTCTTCAATGGCCTTATTAATACGTACTAGATCTTGCGGCACCAAGCGACCTGCACCCATGTTGAGATGGCCGACTTCAGAATTACCCATCTGGCCACACGGCAAGCCGACATCAAGCCCCGAACCAGAAACCAGGGTATGAGGATAATGGGCCCACAAACGATCCCAATTAGGCTTATGCGCCGCCATAATGGCATTACCTTGTGGATCGTCAGAATAGCCCCAACCATCAAGAATGATTAAAACATAGGGGCGATGTGGTAAAAGCATATTATTTACTCGGCATTAATTTTTATAGAGTCGTTTCTACTTGCAATTTAACGGGTGTTGGATCAACCGCACTCACTAAATCTTTGGCGACCATGTCCAGGATTTACTCTATATTCATTCTTAAGAAGACCGACAGATTCTACCACTCGACCGTTAAAAGTACATCTGGTAAGATTAATTAAACTAGTCTTATAGGTAACACCCCAGGAAGGGATCCGTCATTGCGACCTGTGCCCGGAGGGTAATGGAAGCGGCAATCTAGTCGTCCATGGATGGCAACCCTGCAGGGATGACGGACTGCTCTAACATACCTGGGTAGTTACATTTTAAGTATTAACAATCTGTATTGAACGGTATATACTTGCGCTTCTGACTCATAACTAGGTTTACTATGGAAAATATTCTCCCCTTTATCATTCACCATTGGCTAATGGTCGGGATCTTGATTGTGCTACTCGTCGCTCTGCTTTACATTGAAACGCAAGGCAAAGTAAAAGGCATGAGTCGCGTTAACCCCGAAAAGGCAACTCAGCTGATCAATCGTGAAAATGCCGTCGTCATCGACATTCGTGACAGCAGTGCTTTTGGTAAAGGTCATATCGCACAAGCTATCAATATTCCTGCAAGCGAAATTGGCACTAAAGATCTAACTAAATATCGAGAAAAACCTCTTATTTTAGTTTGTAATACTGGCACGACCGTTATGACCTTAGGTCATAAATTAAAGCAACAAGGTTTAACTAACCTATACTTTCTTCAAGGTGGCATTACCGCATGGCAAACGGCCCATTTACCCCTGGTAAAAAAATAGGAGAATTTTTTATGAGTGACGCCAAAAATTCATCATCCACCGCTGAAGTAGTGATTTATGGCAAAAATAATTGCCCCTATTGCGATCATGCAAAAAACTTTTTGACCGAACAGAACATACCATTCACTTATTATAATACCTCAGAAGATACGGGAAAATTAGAGGAAATGCGTAATAAAACGAATGGCCGTACGTTTCCCCAAATATTTATTGATGGCAAAAATATTGAAGGTGGCTATACTGGTATGATGAAACTTCACGAGTCGGGCGAATTACAAAAAATGCTCGACTGGTGGAAATAACACGATTTTCAACTTGGAGATAAAATATGACAAAAGCAACTCAAACACTCACCTCAGCCACGACCGAAAAACAACCTGAATTTTCGATCAATCGCATCTATATCAAAGATCTTTCATTTGAAGCTCCCAATACACCCAACGTCTTCAAAGAAGAATGGCAACCCCAAGTTGATCTTCATCTAGATACCACACATCAACACGTTGAAGGCGATCTCCACGAAGTGACTTTAAAAGTAACCGTCAGCAGTAAAATCAAAGATAAAACGATTTTCGTTGTTGAAGTGGAGCAAGCGGGTATCTTCATCATGGCGAATTTTGAAGATGAACAAAAAGAAGAATTAATTGGTAGTTTCTGTCCGAATGTACTGTTCCCTTACGCGCGTGAAACCGTCTCGGATCTAATTACCCGTGGTGGTTTTCCACCGCTGTATTTAGCGCCGGTTAATTTTGATGCGATTTATCGTCAACGTAAGGCATCTGCTGCGAAACCTAATTAAGATAATGACACAAAATATTACTGTGCTCGGCGCTGGTTCCTGGGGAACTGCCCTAGCTTTGTTATTAGCGCGCAATCAACACCTGGTTACTCTATGGGCGCGTAATGCTGAGCATGTCAGCCGTATGGAACAACAGCGCTGTAACGCGTACCATCTTCCTGATTTTTCGTTTCCTGATAATTTAAGCGTTACCGCAAATTTAGAAACTGCCGTAAGCACGGCTAATTTAGTACTAATCGCTATTCCCAGCGAAGGCTTTCGTTCATTACTAAAAACGATTAAACCTTATCTCAACACTGATGCTAAGTTAGTTTATACCACCAAGGGTCTAGAATCGGGCACGCATAAATTATTACATCAAGTTATTCAAGAAGAGCTGGGTGATGCTCGCCACTGTGCATTATTAACGGGGCCGTCGTTTGCCCAAGAAGTTGCTGCCAATCAACCTACTGCGGTGGTTATAGCATCTAATGATCAAAAGTATGCGAATGACTTGATCACACTATTTGCTAACCAACACTTTCGTCCTTATTACACGCAGGATGTCATCGGTGCTGAAGTCGGTGGTGCCGTTAAAAATGTCATGGCGGTTGGTGCCGGCATTTCAGATGGTTTAGGTTTTGGCGCTAATGCCCGCGCAGCATTGATCACCCGCGGCTTATCTGAAATGACGCAACTGGGTATGGCATTGGGTGCGCAGCGCGATACCTTTATGGGACTTTCGGGCTTAGGCGATCTGGTACTCACCTGTACGGATAATTTATCACGCAATCGCCGTTTTGGTTTGGCACTCGGCCAAGGGAGATCTATTGAAGCCGCATTAAAAGAAATCGGTCAAGTTGTTGAAGGTGCACTCAATGCGCAACAAGTACATGAATTAGCGAAACAACATCATATTGAGATGCCACTCACCGCACAAGTCTGCAAAGTACTGACCGGAAAAATCACGCCACGCGCAGCCGTCGAAGCATTATTTGAACGTAAATTAAAAGCCGAATCCTAACTGTCGCCAGGCTTCATACACAATAATTGCGGCGGCATTCGACAAATTTAAACTGCGACTGGTCGCACGCATCGGAATACGGATCACGTGTTCAGCAGGTAATGATTCTAAAATTTCTTTTGGTAGGCCGCGCGTTTCGGGGCCGAATAATAAAATATCATCTGATTTAAAAACGACATCGCTATAATACGTTTTGCCTTTCGTTGAGCAGGCAAAAATTCTGCGTCCCGCTACTGCTTGCAAAAAATCTTCATACGTTTGATGGTGCGAAATGGCAGTCCAGTCGTGATAATCTAAACCGGCGCGCCTGAGTTGTTTGTCATCGGGTGCGAAGCCCAATGGATGAATAAGATGTAATTGACTGCCAGTATTCGCGCAAAGACGAATAATATTACCGGTATTCGGCGGAATTTCGGGTTGGTACAGGGCGATGTCAATCATATTCGTCGTTGGTATCATAGCCTGGAAAATAAGGACCACTGCGATTGATCTTCAGCTGATAAGCACGCTGTTGTAAATAAGCATTGCGATAGAAGATATACGGATCAAACATAAAGCCCGATGCTGTTTGCTCTAATTTTAAATATTGCGCCCGAGTATTGAGTCCATCCAACATGAACATACCCGCACTGATATCGAATGGCACGTAGTAAGAATCAATACCCATGTAGTAATCTGGGATCATGCCGATAAAACCTTCCATCGTTTTGGGTCCTAAAAACGGCACCATTAAATAATCTGAATAAAATCCCCACGTATTTAGCGTTAAACCGAAATCGTTATCATGCGACATTAAGCCAATATGTTTCGCCACATCAATCGTGCCGAGTAAACCCACGGTAGAATTCACGACAAAACGCCAGCTATCCGACATGGCCCATGCACCCCGGACTTGTAAAATATCATTACCAATAACATACGTTTCGCGTAAGTTACTAAAGAAATTACTGAGCGCGCTACGGAAAAAATAAGGTGTAACGGCTTTATATACTTTAGCAGAGGGTTTAAGAAATCCTTTGTCAAACTTGTCATTAAAACGAAACGCATCGCGATTAATATGTTCGAGGGGATCGCGCGGATCAATCGGATCGGGTGGAGTGGTGCTACAACCACAGGTGAAAATTACCAGCCACATTACCAGAGCGAGCCTGATGATCCGCTGCATAGGCTAACCAGCACCGCGTGGTTGATGATTATCAGACAATAATTTCGCCATGCGATCCGTCGCTTGCACGATGCTATCGGTTAACGCGGGCTCGTTACTAGCATGACCGGCATCACGCACAATGGTTAATTCCGATTTCGGCCAAGCACGTTGTAAACGATACGAATTATCGAGTGGTGTGATCATATCGTAACGACCATGCACTAAGATGGCAGGAATATGTTTAATCAAGCGCATATTATCCAAAATTTGATTATCTTCAATAAAGCATTTGTTAATAAAATAATAGGACTCAATTCGTGCTAAACGCATCGTGCCAGCGGCATTATTTTCTTGATTCGCTACCGGATTAATAGTCGAGCAACGACGGTGCCATTGTGACCAGCATTTCGCAGCACGCATTGAGACTAATTCATTACTGTCGAGTAAGCGATTGTAATACGCTTCTAACACATTTTTCCGTTCACTCGGTGGCAATGTTCCTGCAAAATCATACCATTCAGCCGGAAAAATTCGATTGGCACCTTCTTCAAAAAACCAACGTCGATCAGCGTCATCGGCTAATAACACACTACGTAAAATCATCGCCCGTACGCGATCGGGATGCGCTTGTGCGTACAATAAACTTAAAGCCGCTCCCCAGGAACCACCGAATAGCACCCATTTATCAATATCTAAATGTTCACGAATGATCTCCATATCACTTATTAAAGCTTGGGTATTATTATTTTCTAAACAGCCTTGTGGTGTCGATTTACCACAGCCCCGTTGATCAAATAAAATAATGCGATATAAATTGGGATCAAAAAAACGACGTTGTTCGGGGTTAGATCCGGCGCCCGGACCACCATGCACAACGATCACGGGAATTCCATCGGGTGAACCGCTCTCTTCAACATAAATTACATGAGGTGCTTCTACGGCAATCTCGTAAGTTGCATAAGGACGAATAGCGGGGTAACGTCGTAACATAAAGGCCTTCATTAGCTGCAAATTTGGACAAGCTTAGCATAGGCACAGAAATAGGACAATTCAATTAAAAATCGGTTCTCAGCAACACGTCAATCCATTCTAAATTCTTTTTTAAATGGACATCATTCCGGAATAGTGAGGTCGGTTATTTTTTATCACTGTTTACTTAATAGGACTTACTACGCAAAAAGATGAGATGCGAGGCGCAAATGAGCGAAAAAATTATTTAGCGGATCTGTAAAAAAATTCTACGTTTTCTGCGCATCGCTTGACGCTCGTCCTTTTTTCAATTAGTGTGTACCCTATATTTATAAAAACACAAGAGATACAAATTATGTACCACACTATCAAGCTCACTATCAAGCTAAAGTGCGCTCATTTCAATTGTCTTTCACAAACGCCAACTGAACCATCCTCAGCCCGTGCAGGCGTTTCAGAAAAATATGGTTATCAATACGCATCCATTCCTAGCGTGCCCCCCAGACCACGCGCTCCTTCGCCAATGCGTCACTCGTTAGAAGAAAGCCAAATAGCGCAATTATGGTCCGTAGACAAGGATGCAACTTCATTTGATTTGACAGCACTAGAAGTTCGTGCTGCTGAAATTACTGCAAAAACTACTCGTAGAAAAGAAAAATTAGCGGCTAATGAGGCTATACGCGACAGTATCCGTAACTGGGACCGTGCAGAACAGAAAGCACTTGAAGTAGCAATTTATGACTATATTCGTTTTCGTGCCAAGACAGATCCCTTGCTTTATCATATCGATAAAACAGGTCATATCTACTGCTATGCGTGTGTGGAATATTTCACTAAAATATTGTCCCACGACAGCATAAAACAACGTGACAGAATCTATCCCGTATCTTTTAATGCCAATGATTATCGACATTTATGGTTAGTGCTCGTGGTTGCTGACAAAGATAACTCTGCTGCTTTTCAGCTTAACCCTTATCTCGAACAGGCTAAAATTGATGTTGAGTCATTGAGTTGTTTTTGGGATGTGCGCCACACATATTCAAGCGAATATAATCGAATTTCAACTGTATCGATATCAGATCCAAACAACCGTGGCACTCAAATCACTCTGCAAGAAACACTTGAGAATTTAAAGTCTACTTTGTTTATCGAAACCGCAATAGGCCAAGGACTACAGACTCTACTCAAGCTTGAAAAAAATAATTTTCTTTTAGGTGAATACATTCAGCAGTTTTTAGATCAGAATATCCAACTTATTGGACAAAGAATGGAAGTGGTATTCAACGAGAAGAGCGCAGAGCTTAGTAGGAGTAAGCGAACTTTCGAAGATGCCATGACTCATTTGATCAGCCAGACAGCTCTCATACGGACTCGAGAAACCCTGCTAGCACCTTCTATCTTTACCCAGATCCTTCAAAAAGCTCAACCATTGGCCAATGTAGCCAACGGCCCGGACACGATTGAAGCAGCGATAATATTTTGGCAGAATGAAGACGCGGCATGTATTAGATCATCCGATCGAATCTCACCTGACTCAATTGAACACGTTGAGCCTGTAAGCAGATCTGCTCTACATGAATCGGATGGAAGCCCACATTCATCTGCTGCATCTAGTGTGACAATTTCGCGCGCCCAACCTCGAATAACTGCATATCAGGTGGGATTCGATATGCATAGACTTATTCGTGAAATTCAGGATCCAATACAGAAGATCGCCGTCAGAGACGAATTGCAAGCAATACTCAATGAATATCACAATCTTAAATGGCACAAACGTGATGCTTGTGCATGGGCAAGTGCTTTAGTACGCAGTGTAAGAGAAATATGTTCTGAGGCTAATCCATTGTTACCGCAATACAATATCGATCCATTAATGCAAAGCGCCAGACATTCTGACTGGCGTAAACGT
>SHZH01000027.1 GCA_009692385.1 Gammaproteobacteria bacterium
AGTTTTATACCAAAAGGAGATCCCACAAATGAAACAGCGCAACTCACACCGTAAATTATTCTTGACTTCTTTATTACTTCTCACTACTTCTTATAGCGGTTCGTTACTTGCAGCGAATTGCGCCGCAGGTTGGGCGCCGAGTGGTTCGGTATTTTCTGGCTGCGTTTATGGAAACCAAAATGGAACGGTATGGGCTCAGCAAGTTACGGCTTCCTTTGCGAGTATTCAGGCGGCCATTGATTATTACAAAGATGCCAACTTGGAAACCTATTTTCCAGGATTAGATTTTAATAAAGCCGGTTTAGTGTTGCACGGTGTGATTGACATGAGTGGTTTTGGTCTTGGTGCGGATTATATTACCTCAGCTATCGCCACGATCTCTTTAAGTGGAAATGGGGGTGTTAAAACAGGCGCTGATGGGATCAGTAAAGTATTGACGTTGTCCTATACGGATGCCAGTGGCAATGCAGTGAGCCACACGTTTGATCAACAAGTCGGGGGGGCGGTGCCTCAACCCGGTGAAACAACGCAAGCCATCGAAGATCAATTAAAAGATTTTGTAAAAGGTGGCACCGGACAAAATTTTTTAACAGGTATGTTACAAGCTCGTGTGGCTAAATCGCCCATTGATCCGGTGGCGGGTAACCCTGTGAGTTATATGGCACGCTTAGTGGATAACGATTATGATTTGGCGATTGAAGGTCATGCCGCGGGTGAGAATGATGGCGGTTTAACGTTGTTTGGTATGACACCGCAATACAGTCGCGACACCCTCGCTGGCTTAAATGTTTCATCTTATGATTTACCGTTGCGTTATAACCATTTCTTCAATAACAGCAATAACCTCATTATTGACATGCCGATCACGATGCAAACCCTGAACCAGACCAATACGTATTCAGCCGGACTCGGTGTAGCGTATAGCCATTTCTTTTTACCGCATTGGTCGTTAATGCCAGCATTCCACGTAGGTGCCGTGGGTTCACTCGATCTGGGTAGCGCAACCTTACTATATGATGGTGCTTTAGCCAGTCGTGTGACGTTTCCAGTAGGCCCCAACGGTCAATATGAAATAGGCATGACCAACGACGTGTCGTATTTAAAAACTCAATCAGTCACCATTGCGTCATACAGCATTGCTTATAAACTTTCCAATTGGTTGACGAAAAACGGTACTGATTTCAACTACATCATAAATAAATCCTATTCAGTGGGAACCTATTTTGATCGCGTTGATAAATTGAGTGGTAACCCCTGGTATGTGGCTGATTACAATGAAATTGGCGTTAAGACAGCTAAGATCGCGGTTTATAACGGCGCGCGCTACAACTTTTTAACCTTGGGTTTAGGTTATCTATTTGGGCCAAGTAACTTTAGCGGTGTGAATATGTCGCTTGGCATTAATTTCTAATTAGAGGGAAGGGCACGTTGCGCGTGCCCTCCTCGACCCTTCAAGCTCTCTCAATCGAAAAAGCAATGACTTCATCAATTGATTTCACATCGAGCGCTAACATCGCTAATCTATCAACACCTAAGGCGACACCCGAGCAATCTGGTAATTTATCAAGTACGTCTAAAAATTTTTCGTCCAGTTCAATGGGTGCTAAACTTAGTTGTTGTCGTTTTTTATTGTCATCGATAAAACGTTGACGTTGTTCCTGGGCATTGTTCAATTCATGAAAACCATTCGCTAATTCTAATGCATCAACATACACTTCAAAACGTGAAGCCACGCGTGGATCACGTGGGTTTAAACGAGCCAATGCTGCTTGAGAAGCCGGGAAATCATAAATAAAAATAGTATCTAATAAGTTTGGTTCAATTAAATGAGTGAATGTTAATGACAACCAATCATCGCGATCGCCAGTAAAGTTTTTTATATTAATATTTTTTTCAGCAAATTTTTTAAGAGCTTCAAAAGAAATACTCAGCGGATCAAAGCTGCAATATTTTTTGAAAATAGCTTGATAAGTGTAACGCGTCGCTTTTTGCTTTTGAAAAATAAGCTGTAATAACTCATCCATTTCATCCATTAAATCGTTCAAAGTGAAATTAATTCGATACCATTCCAGCATTGTAAATTCCGGGTTGTGGCGTTCACTGTGTGCATCAACACGAAAGGCATGGCAGATTTGAAAAATCGATCCGCTGCCTGCAGCGAGCAGACGTTTCATATGATATTCAGGCGAGGTTTGCAGATAAAAAATTTTTTCCGAATTTCCCTCTACCACTGGTGGGAGAGGGCAGGGTGAGGGAAATACTACCCATGATTCAATATAGGGGTTGGTGACGGTGTGCTGTGACAAACAAGGCGTTTCAACTTCTAACACATCACGGGCAATAAAAAACGCGCGAATTTTTTGTAAAAGTTGCGCGCGTTTTTTTAAATTTTCAATTGATGTCATAAGTGCTTGTCCTGCGTAGCTTTAGCGAAGCAGGATTATTCAGCTTTAGCACGTGAAATATATTCACCGATACGCGTATCCACTCGAACAACCTCATCGATCGTCATAAATAATGGCACACGAACCACCGCACCCGTTTCAAGCGTTGCTGGCTTAGTTCCACCGGTGGCGGTGTCACCGCGCACGCCGGGGTCAGTATCGACGATTTTTAAATTTACAAAATTGGGCGGCATGATCACGATTGGTACATTATTCCATAAGGTGACCGTACACGGATCTTGCTCTTTTAACCATTGAGCAGCATCACCCACGATCGCTTGGGTCGCAGAAATTTGTTCAAATGAAGTAGTATTCATGAAGTGGAAAAATTCACCATCATGATAGAGATATTGCATCTCTTCATCCGATACATCGGCGGCTTCAACTGTATCACCCGATTTAAAAGTACGCTCGACTACCCGACCATTAATTAAATTACGGTATTTAACACGGTTAAAAGCCTGACCTTTGCCCGGTTTAACAATAATGTTTTCCACGATACTACAAGGGCTAGTATCGATCATGATTTTCAAACCCGGTTTGAATTCATTGGTGCTGTAGGTTGCCATGTTATTTCCTTTTTAAACAGGGTGAAATTATAACAAAAATGGGGAAAATAACTAGCGTGAGCCTTGCCAAATACAAGATGAGCCTGAAACAATACGACCTTATCGAGCAAAGACGAGATAACGCGATGAAAAAAGCTTACGGGCCACTCAACATGTTCAGAGAACTTTTTTCCATAGGTTTTAAGAATTCTTCCAGAAGCACTTCACCCGAATGTATATTTTTGGCTTAGCGGATGCTACATTTTTTTCTCGCAGTGATGGCGTATTGATATTTCGAGCGAACGCTCAAAATATTTATTGGCACTTTATTCAATCTGAAACACTCAAAGAAATGGCACTTGGCTTAGATGCGGTTGATAAAATGGGCTGGCGTTTTAAAAGCGTGACAATCGATGGCAGAAAAGGCATTATTAAGCTGTTTGCTGCACGTTATCCTGGGATCCCTATCCAACTGTGCCAGTTTCATCAAGCCCAGACGATCCAACGTTATCTGACGAATAAACCAAAAACAATTTGTGGTCAGCAATTAAAAAATGTGATGACGTGCTTAACACAAACGACGCAAGAGGTTTTTCAATCATTGGTTGAGACGCTTCGTGAAGAGTATGCTGATTTTCTCAAGGAGCGCAATGATAACCATCAATTCAAACACCGAACATTGCGCAGTGCGTTCCGCTCTTTAAAAACTAACATGCCTTACTTGTTTACATCTCTGTACACGACAAAAAGCTTTATAAACAAGTAATGTAGGCCTGCTTGTACGAAGTAAGCAGGCATTCTGCAGAGCGCTTTGGAAAAAGGTCGAGTGATAAGAGCGGTTAATAACATAATGAACTAAATTTTTGCATAAGATAAAAAAGTATATGCGTAAGGATTTTGTTCATCCGCCTGATAGGTTTCACAAGCTACTTCGTACCATTGTCTGAAATCAATTTCTGGAAAATAGGTATCGCCTTTAAATTTATGATGAATGATGGTTAATTCCAAATGAGTTAGTTTGGATAATAATTGGCTAAACAATTGGGCGCCGCCAATGAGCATCACTTCAGGGCAATCGTTTAGAGCAGTTAGCGCTGCGTCGATAGATACGTATACTTCACAGCCCTCGATGGTAAAATTGGGATCACGACTAATGATCACATTACGCCGTTTTGGTAAGGGACGACCAATCGACTCGTAGGTTTTACGTCCCATTAAAATTGGCTTGCCCAAAGTTATTTTTTTAAAATGCTGCAGATCAGCTGGCATATTCCAGGGAAGTTTATTTTCAAAACCGATCGCCCGATTTTCATCGATTGCTACCACAGCAGTTAGTTTCATTGTACAATCCACCGAATTTTTGTCATTAATGAATAGTATATGAAAACGTTTATAAAGTTAATCATTCTTAATCTAGTTTTTTTAATCACGTTTGAACGTTTGAACTCCAGTACCAGTACCGAGTAACAATACATCTGCCGGACGACGAGCAAACAAACCATTGGTCACTACGCCGGTGATATTATTTAAATCTTGTTCTAATTTTAGTGGATCGAGAATTTTTAGATTATAGACATCTAAAATAATATTACCATTATCTGTAATGACACCTTGCCGATAATCTGGATCGCCACCGAGTTTGACAATTTGCCTCGCGACATAGCTACGCGCCATTGGGATCACTTCAACGGGTAGCGGAAATTTGCCGAGCACATCGACTTTTTTACTCGCATCTGCGATACAGATAAATTGGGCTGCAACAGCGGCGATAATTTTTTCGCGAGTCAGTGCCGCACCACCGCCTTTGATCATTTGAAAATGAGCGTTAATTTCATCAGCGCCATCAATGTACACTGACAAGGTGCTGACTGAGTTTAAATCAATAATGGGAATACCCAGTTTTTGCAGGCGCACTTTGCTGGCTTCAGAGCTGGAAACAGCGCCTTCGATGTTATGTTTGATCGCAGCGAGAGCCTCGATAAAGTAGTTTACTGTTGAGCCCGTGCCAACACCAATAATAGTATCGTGAGGTACGTATTGTAAGGCAGCTTCAGCAACTTGTTTTTTTAATTGATCTTGATCCATTTAAGTTTCCAAATATTTATTTTTTAATTTGACGTAGTGTGCGGCACTGTGTTTAAAAAACGTGATCTCATCGTCCGTTAGTTTACGAATTTGTTTAACCGGTGAGCCGAGATAGAGATAACCACTTTCTAAAACTTTACCCGGTGGCACCAGACTATTAGCGCCGACTAAAACCTGTTTTTTAACAACCGCTTGATCGAGCACCACGCTATTCATTCCAAGCAAGCATTCATCTTCAATCGTGCAGCCATGTAAAACTACGCGATGACCGATGGTGACATCGTTGCCAATGATCAATGGATTGCCCTGTGGATCACTTTTAGAGGGGGAGGTGACGTGACACACCGTACCATCTTGAACGTTGGTACGATGACCGATCGTGATGTGGTTTACATCACCCCGAATGGCAGTGAGCGGCCAAACTGAGCAGTCATCACCTAGTTGCACTTGGCCAATAATAACGGCAGTCTCATCAATAAAGACATTTTTACCTAATTGCGGTTGATGGCTTTGAAAATTACGAATACTCAAATATTTTAACCTTATTCAATTTCCCCTCTCCCGTTTATGGGAGAGGTTAGGGTGAGGGTCTATTTTTACATAAATTATCAGCATTTGTCTTGAAATTTAGTATGAGAACCTATATAAATAAGGAAATTAAGTAAGGAGTGTATTTTGACCACGATTGTATCAGTTCGACGCGGTAATACCGTAGTTATCGGTGGCGATGGTCAAGTGACCATGGGGCAAAGCATCGTCTTAAAAGGCAACGCGCGTAAAGTGCGACGACTCTATCATGGTAAGATCTTGGCAGGTTTTGCGGGCGGCACCGCCGATGCCTTCACTTTATTTGAGCGTTTCGAAGCCAAGCTTGAAGCCCACCAAGGTCATTTGATGCGTGCGGCCGTTGAGTTAGCCAAAGACTGGCGCACCGATAAAATGTTACGTCGCTTAGAGGCGCTGCTGGCTGTGGCAGATAAAGAGTCCTCGTTGATCATTACCGGAACCGGTGATGTGATTGAACCCGAAAATGGTTTGATCGCCATTGGTTCCGGTGGTCCGTATGCGCAATCTGCTGCACGTGCTTTATACGAAAACACGGAGCTGGACGCACTCCAAATTGTCGAAAAAAGTTTAGCTATTGCCGCCGATATTTGTGTGTTCACCAACCGCTATACCACGATCGAAAAATTAGATTATTAACATTAGGACTTACACAAAAAGCAATCTGCTTTGTTGCAAACTCGCTCAAAATCCTCATGTAAGTATATATACATTCCGGTATTTTCGCTCATTTTCGCCTCGCATCTCATCTTTTTGCGTAAGTCCTATAAGAGAAGAATTTGCAGCTTCTATTTCATCTGTTTTACGTACTTAATAAACAGTTCACCGCGTTCGACAAAGTTTTTAAACATGTCAGTGCTAGCACATGCGGGTGATAATAGCACAGCATCACCGGCTTCGGCGAGTATAGCTGCTTGAGTAACAGCTTCCGCTAGCGTTTTTAAAAATATCGGTTTGATCGAGTTGGGTAAAATGGCGGAAATCTGTTCAGCATCACGACCTAATAAAATAACTGCACGGCAATATTCACTAATCGGTTTGGCAAATGGCGTGAAATTAGCTCCCTTTCCATCACCACCCGCAATTAAAATAATTTTACCGGTGATCGTTGCGCCGATATTTTCAATCGCTACGGTCGCGGCGGCAATCGTCGTGGCTTTAGAATCATTGATCCACATCACTCCATTTTTTTCAGCGACAGTTTGGCAGCGGTGTGGGATCCCAACAAATGATGTGGCTACATATAGCATCGCTTCTTTTTTAAAGTTACAGCTGCTACCTAACGCAAACGCGGCGAGTAAATTTGCACAATGATGTTTAGTTTTAATCGGTAAATCCGCAATAGCTAACCATGCTTCACCATCATAACAAAGCTGATTATTGATTAGCGAAAAGCAATGTTGGTTTTCACTATCTCTCCTGTAGGCCTGCTTATGCGAAGCAAGCAGGCGCTCCTTCGGCTTGCTTCGCATAAGCCGACCTACCTCTGGATCTTTTACCGTAAAACCAATTTTGTTTTTACTTAACGTAGCCGTTTCCCAAGCAGGGGGATCATCTAAATTAATGACTGATATTTTCGAATCATGATAAATAGTATTTTTAGCCGCAACGTATTCTTGAAAATGATTGTAACGATCCATGTGATTATCACTGACGTTTAAACACACTGCTGCTGCCGCCCGTAATGATGTAGTCGTTTCTAACTGAAAACTCGACAGTTCTAACACAAAGAAATTATAGTCGCTCGTTAATAAATCTAACGCAGGTGTGCCAATATTTCCGCCCATGCCAACTCGAAAACCACTGGCTTTTGCCATCTCACTAACTAATGTGGTCGTGGTTGTTTTACCATTAGAACCAGTGATCGCAATAATTGGTGCTGCACAATGACGCACAAATAATTCGATATCGCCGATAATTTCAACGCCCGCTTGTTGGGCTTCAGCAATGGCAGGTGTACTGATTGCGACGCCAGGACTGACTATCAGTTGGGTTGCTGATTTGAGTAATTCAGGATCTAATTTGCCGAGGCAAACCAAAACATCTGGAAATTCAGCTTGAAAATCAGCTAAATTGGTAACGCTGTCGCGGGTATCGCAGACACTAAAATCAATATTTTTTTGTGCTAAAAATCGAGCAACGCTAATACCTGTTTGCCCTAGACCGATAATAATTACTTTTTCATGTTTCATTGTTTTCTCAGAAACTCACAAAAATAAATTATATTTGCCAAGTAATTCTGCTCCATAATACTATTTTTGTGCGCCAATAACAACACAACAGTTCATTTCAATTAAGCATTTAGGCCGAGCGCCCCCAATGCTAGTACCATGCATCAAGATTGGGATCAGTTTCGGATTGGGTGCTTGATCTGCTTCCAGCATTTCAGCTAACTCTTCAACTGCTTCAAGTTGAATGGTTCGGCTTCACGCGCTACATATTCGGTAGCCAAGGCAGGAAAACCTGTTGCCGCATTAGTGGATATGGAATTATTTGAAAAAATTCGTCGAATGAAAGAACAGTTTGAATTGCTTTCTGCAGAGCTAGGCAAGGCCTACGCCAAAGTGGATGAAGAAATTGGCATGAAAGAAATTAATAACAGTGTTAAAACAGTGCGTGCTGAACGGCGTGCTAGCCCCGCAAACATCAGCTCTATAATAGTCTTTCACTAAAATTAATTTTTTCATCAGTTCCTAACGTAATTTTAGCGTTGCTAAACCCAACATTACTAATAGAAATGTAATGATCCAAAAACGCACGATAATTTTGGGCTCTGGCCAGCCTTTGAGTTCAAAATGATGATGGATCGGTGCCATTTTAAAAATACGTTTCCCGCGCATTTTAAATGAACCCACTTGTAGAACAACCGAAACCGTTTCCAATACAAAAATACCACCCATAATGAACAGCACAATTTCTTGGCGCACCATCACTGCCATCGTGCCCAATGCCGCCCCTAATGCCAATGAACCAATATCACCCATGAAGACTTCAGCCGGATAAGTATTGAACCATAGAAATCCTAAACCAGAACCCACGATCGCGCCGACAAAAATAATGATCTCACCCACGCCATTCACATAAGGGATCAACAAATAATCAGCCAATTTAATGTTACCGGTTAAATACGCAAAAATACCGAGCCCCGCTGCCACGAGTACTGCTGGCATGATCGCCAAACCATCCAAACCATCGGTCAAATTAACGGCGTTGCTTGTACCAACTATCACAAAATAGCTTAATAAAATATAACCCAAACCAAGATTGACTACGGCAGTTTTAAAAAAAGGAATAACGAGTTGTGTTTCATGCAGTGTTTGCGCGTGCATATACAAGAAGATCGAAGCCATCAACGCAATTAAAGATTGTAATAAATATTTTAAACGTGCTGGTATCCCACGACGACTCGGATTACTACGCTTGGTTAATTTACAAAAATCATCGTATGCACCAATCGCGCCAAATCCTAGCGTCACTAAGAGCACGACCCATACATAGGAATTTCGTAAATCACCCCATAATAAAGTCGTGATCGCAATCGAAACTAAAATCAAAGCGCCACCCATGGTAGGGGTACCTTTCTTACCGACGTGATGATCTAAACCAATCCCCTCCCGTACCGTTTCACCAATTTTATAATGACGTAAACGACGGATCATCATCGGACCAAGGCACCAGGTGATCAGTAATGCGGTAATAACACTCAGAATGGCGCGTAAGGTAAGATATTGAAATACCAGCAACCCGCGTAACGATTTGCCAAACCATTCGGCTAGTAATAGTAACATGATAGTGTCTCTTCGGTTTATTTTGAAAATGAGTAAATGTTATAATTTGTCTTGCCGCATTATAAACATAAAAATAAAATATATTCAACTTTCGATATTTACTTCTATAAACTATAATACATATCAAACTCAACTGGATGAGTGTGCATCCGCAAGCGAGTAACTTCTTTCATTTTAAGTGCAATATATGCATCAATTAAATCGTCATTAAATACATTACCTACTTTTAAAAAAGCGCGATCTTTATCTAATGCGTCTAAGGCCATTTCCAATGAATGACTCACGGTTGGGATCTTGCTTTTTTCAGCCGCCGGTAATTCGTATAAATCCATGTCAGAAGGAGCACCTGGATTGATCTTATTTTGAATACCATCTAATCCTGCCATTAGCATGGCGGAAAAAGCAAAATAAGGATTCGCTAAGGGATCCGGAAAGCGAACTTCAATACGTCGACCTTTGGGTGAAGCAACAAACGGAATACGAATTGCTGCTGAACGGTTACATGCCGAATACGCTAACATTTCAGGTGCTTCAAATCCGGGGACTAATCGCTTGTAACTATTGGTGGTTGGATTAGTAAACGCATTGATGGCACGTGCGTGTTTCAAAATACCGCCAATATAAAATAATGCCGTGTCGGATAACTTCGCATATTTGTCACCCGCAAAAATATTTTTACCGTCTTTGGCCAGTGATTGATGGCAGTGCATACCACTACCATTATCGCCTACCAACGGCTTAGGCATAAAAGTCGCAGTTTTGCCGAAGGCATGTGCCACATTCTGTATGACATATTTAAAAATTTGTAACTCATCCGCTTTACGCACCAATGTATTAAAACGAGTACCAATTTCACACTGCCCTGCGGTGGCAACTTCGTGATGGTGTAATTCGGTAGCGATGCCCATTTCTTCTAGAACTAAACACATTTCTGAACGAAGATCTTGTAGCGCATCAACAGGCGGCACAGGGAAATAGCCCCCTTTTACGCCGGGACGATGTCCCATATTACCTTCTTCGTATTTTGCGCTTGAATTCCAACCGGCTTCATCAGAATCAATTTTGTAAAATGTATTTTCCATACTGGTCGCCCAGCGCACACTGTCAAAAATAAAAAATTCAGGTTCAGGACCAAAATAACAAGTGTCCGCAATACCGGTTGATTTTAAATAGTCTTCCGCACGTTTCGCAACAGAACGTGGATCGCGACTATAACCTTTCATAGTATTAGGCTCTAATACATCACAGCGAATAATGAGTGTCGGTTCT
Organism: Gammaproteobacteria bacterium; assembly: GCA_009692385.1. Lineage (GTDB taxonomy): Bacteria > Pseudomonadota > Gammaproteobacteria > JABDGN01 > JABDGN01 > SHZH01. The sequence continues at coordinate 10,699 of SHZH01000027.1, forward strand.
TCCATAAAAGGATCCATCACCGCGGTACTCACATCCGGCATCAACACCATGTCGGATTCGTTAATATCTTTCCAACCGGCAATTGAGGAACCATCAAACATTTTACCGTCTGTAAAAAATTCTGGATCGATCGTAGTGCTACGAATTGAGACATGTTGTTCTTTGCCACGCGTATCGGTAAAACGCAAATCAACAAAGCTTACTTCGTGCTCTTTGATTAGATTGAAAATAGTTTCGCTTGACATGATATTTTACCCTCCCAGGTATGCATTTAAGTCTTTTATGAAGCCAATGAAACAGTGTAGCGGATCTGGGTATCTTAGGGAATGCCAAAATAAACATTACCAAAATAAATATTACCAGAATAAATATTATCAGTTAAACATTACTTTAACCCGCTCGATCTCGGGCAGAGCACTTAAAGCACTTTGGTAGGCTTGAGTTAAATTTGCCAGCGTGACAGCACTCGTTAAAACAGACAATGGCAATACGATCTCAATACTAATCTTACCGGCTAGATAATGTAAATTAACATGTTCAATCAATTTACTGCCTGGTAACGCGTGCCAACATTGTTTCAGCTTGGGTAATAGTTCATACCGTGAAGGTAAAAACGCACTCTGCGAAAAGTTCGCATCATCTTCCGAATCAATATGAACGGTCACATCTTGAACATTAGGCAGATCCTTGTAAAGAATACCCAATACTTTATCACCGAGATGATGGCCTTCGGATACGGTAATAGTAGGGGCAACAATAATATGGACATCAATGAAAATTCGTCCCGCCATTTTGCGCGTACGTAATTGATGAATGTCCACCACGCCATTGACGCTATTGATCGCGTGTTTAATAGCATCTAAAGTTTGTATATCCACACCGGTATCAACTAATTCACGCAAATTAGACCAACCTAAACCGATACCCATTTTAATAATGAAACCGCCCACTACCACCGCGGCCAAAGCATCCAGATAATGATAGCCCAGCAAGCTACCCATAATACCCACTAATACGACTACCGATGCGGCGGCATCACTACGACTGTGTAAAGCATTGGCTTTTAAGATATCGGAATTAACGCGTTTTGCCACATGAAGTGTGTAATGATAAATAACTTCATTAAGAATAATTGAAAATAATGCAATCCACAGTACCCAGCTATTGGGAGTGGGAGCTGGAATATGACGCCAGAGGCGATCCCCGGCGTCATAAATAATGGCGGCACCGACCAGCACTAAAAATAACGATAAGGCGACGGTTGCCGCGGTTTCAATTCGTTCATGACCGTAGGGATGCTCGGTATCTGCTGCTTGGTTAGCAAATTTAGCGGCTAATATAACTAATAAATCGGTGAGTAAATCAGAAAAAGAGTGGATACCATCTGCTACTAAGGCATGTGAATTACCCAACCAACCAAAGACAATTTTTAAGGCCGAGAGCACGACATTGGCGAGCGCGCCAACAAGGGTGACCTTACGAGTTTGTTGATAGCGATCCAGATCCTGCATTAGAGCTCCCCACATAACCAGCACTTTAATTTTTCAAAAACGCTATAAATACATCCCTGTACGCTCTGTCCGGCATCCTGCCTCCCAACGTTTTGAAAAATCAAATCGCTCATTCTGCTTCCTTATTACCTTTTTCAATCACAAAACAATATTCTACCATTTCATCAACTGTCTCGCGCTGTTCTTGCAATAATAATTTATGTTCATACATGCGGCACCAAGTGGGAATGTCGTATTCCGTACCGGGATCGGTGCAAATGACTTCTAATATTTCACCGAATTGCAGTTTCTTTATCGCATTTTGGGTACGAATTAAAGGCATTGGGCAAAGTAAACGACGAGCGTTGAGTGTTTGTGTTATTTCACTCATATGTGCCACTGTGGTAACACTTCATCGGCAGGCAAGGGCTCGACATTCAAAATTTTGCTGACACCGTCTAATGTAGTGAGTTGGACTTCTACCGTATCAGCATCACGACCCTGACTATAACGCGCCGTCATGCGCGCTGCTAGTAACAGATCTTCTTCGGTCGGATGACCATCAACAATCGTCAGCGGTCCATCATGGCTGGTGAGTTCTAACCAGGTAAATTCCGAACGATAACCGCGCAAAAAATTACTTTCGCCTTCATCGCGGCTGATGATCACTTTAAAATTTTCTTTGGGACGAAAGTGGCGACCAATTTTCAGCATAATAATATCGTCTAAGGTATAGTCACGCGTTTGATTATTGGCCGCTTTCGCTTGCCATAAATCGACTAACTTTTTGCTGTAATGTTCATTGGTTAACATACAGCAACCACCCGCCGGTTGCGCATATTCATCAATGGCAAACTTTTCAGCTAAGGCCATTTGTGGTTTGCGTGAACGCCCGGAAATATCGTGCATTTTATTGCGATCAATCCAGCCCATTTTCTCAGGATAAGTCTCCGGCAAAAACTTCGCGCACAGTGGCCGTACCAGTCGACTACCCACATCAGATTCCTTAGCAATGATCGGCATCGTCGCTTTGCGCTGTGACATCGGTCGTTGACCAATCACTTCACCGGTAATAATAAAATCAAAACCGTTTTCATCGGCCCATTGCTTCGCTTTACGCACCATAAAAATTTTGCAATCCAAACACGGATTCATATGTTGACCATAACCATGTTTCGGTTTTAATAATACATCTTTATATTCTTCGACGATATCAATAATGTGCAATTTGATCCCGAGTTGTTCCGCCGCCCAGAGTGCATTATTGCGTTTCGGCTTATTTTTATCTTGATTGCGAATGGCTTGAGTATGCCCTTCAACACAAAAACCCGTATAGAAATTAATCCCCTCAACATGGACACCTTGCTCCATGATCACACGTGCCGCGAGCATCGAGTCGAGACCACCGGAAATGAGGGCTACTGCTTTGGGTTGTTTGATATTTTCAGGATTCATAGTTTATTCTCATTTATTTTTTATTTCCTTTTTTACTCTTCAAAATAATCCAGATCGATTTTCTTGATTTCATAACTGTATTCTTTAGACACACCGACATTATATTCAATCATCAAATCAACTAATTTATCACCATCAATCAATATTACTTTGTGTTGAACATCTGCAGCATATTGAATAGCATCTTTTGTATAACTGGAAGTAGTAATAAAAACGCCTTTATTCGCCTTTCTACCAACTAAACTACCCACAAAATTTCTTATTTCTTTAGAACCCACTACGCCTTCCCAACGCTTAGCTTGCAAGTAAATAACATCTAAACCTAATTTGTCTTCATTAATAATACCATCAATACCACCATCACCTGCCCCTCCCACTAGCTTTCCAGCATCTGTGCGGGAGCCACCATAACCCATGGCTAATAACACATCGATAACAAGTTGTTCAAAAAAACGTGGTGATGATTTTTTGATTTGCTCCAATAATTCATCAGCCAAATTTTTTCGTAAAATTTCATAAGAAGTATATAACATATCTTCTGGTAACTGCTCAGCATGATCTACTACTGCTACTGCTGCATTTGGCTCTTTTTTGTAAGTCCTAAAATCTAAAAAACCAGAAAATCTTTTTAAATATTTGACATCAATAAATTTGGGCTTCTCAGCTAATACGTCTAAACCTTGCTGTGTGATCTGTACATACCCTCGTTCTGGTAAAAAAATTAATCCAGCTTTATGTAAATAGGTTCTACACCAGCCCGTACGATTTCTAATATAGGAAGATTGCCCACTAGGGATCATAACTAATCGTTCTTCTGAAGATAATTTGAAATAGTCTGCCATATAATCAATTGTTTCAGCCATAGAGCGCGGCTTGCCATCTTTAATAAAGTCGAGCATAGGTAACATAATTTGATCGTAAGTTGGAATCGGCATAATTAACCCCGCTTGATAATATAGTCTTTAAGCATCGCTATAATACGTGGCTGTAGGTTGATAAGTCAAACTATCAAATAGATTTACCCCCACCCTAGCCCTCCCCCGCAAGCGAGGGAGGGAACAGGAAAATACATTCAACACTTGTCTCTACAAAAATAGAATGAACGCCAGGATTTGAGGTTCGATTCCCTCCCTTGTGCTACTGCACGGGGGAGGGCTAGGGTGGGGGTAAAAATTCGGAATTTCCGAATTTTCTCATTACCTGCGCTTCGGGCAAGTCTCCATCGGAAAAAACATTTTTATTGAATGGCTATCTGTAATTTAAACTGAGGGCAAATTATCTGAAGTGGCAACTTGTAAAGAATTCTTACAAGTTCAAATGAAAAGTAAACGATGAGTGACTCATTAACCGACTGAAATAATCATGTCAAAATTATAGTGCTCAACATCACGCGAAATACTGCGACCACCTTCAATTTGAACCGTTCGGAAATTCCGAACAGTTCACGTCTAAGTTAATTCTGCTTCCTCATATTTATAAATTAATTAGCATGCTAAAAATTATTTTATTTCTTTATAATATGCACGCGTATCTTGAAAATAGGTGCGAAACACGGTGGCGTTGATCGGAAAACTCTTTTGCAAGTTGGCATGCATATCATACACCGCAGTGACACCTAAAGGATAAAAGTTATAAATATAGGGCGGTGCAATCAAGCCTTCATAGTTGTAGCTGCCCTCGGGTAAAATCGTCCAGCCTTTGGTGGTAAACAAATTACCACCAATACTATAATCTGAAATTGGATTGCTCACTTTAAAAATTTCTTGCAGTAACGTGGGCATCACATCGTAATGACTGGTTTGCGTATGAATATGCTGAGGTTTTTTTCCAAAAAAATATTTCTCGGGAAAATAAATAATCAACGGTACTTTAGTTTGGTACTGCGTAAAGTTACTCACATGTCCCCAATAATTTTTATGATTGTCATTAAACTCTTGGCCGTGATCGGAAGTGATCACTACCACAGTATTATTTAATAAGTTTTCTGCTTTCAGCTTATCTAACACTTGGCCAATCAAGTGATCATCATACACTAACGCATTTTTATATAAGTTAAGATACGGTGTTGGATTGGTTTCATTAGTTAAAATTGCCGGATTCAAATCATGAGCGATGGGTTCAAATGGGCCATCGTAATGCGGTGGTAATGAATTGCTGTGCGCAGAATCATAAAACAGAAACATAAAAAATGGTTTTTGTGTCGCCGTGGTTTTAGTCAAATAGTCTAAGGCATATTCCGTGATTTTTGCGTCACGTTGATAAGGCTGATCGCCAGGAATAGTTAATTGCATTCCAGGTACCGTCAAAAAAATATTACGATAAAACGGTGGATATTTCATGCCAGCACTAAAAAATACTTCTGGTTGATAGTGGTATTTTTCGAGCACATCAAAAAATACCGGTGGGATATTTGTCGCATCCCAATAGAGACTGGGAATGGAATAGTAAAGTGTATATAAACCCGGTAAAGTGGCGTTACCCCCACTATAATGATTATAAAAAATACTGGCTTGCTTAGAAAATTGATAAATATTTGATGTGGTATCAGCCTGAAATTCATCGGCACGCCAAGCATCAATGCCAATAATAATAATATTGGGTGGATTACTAAGATGTGGATAACGTAAAGGATGCAAGGGATAGGCCAAATTTGCATCCATGCGATAATGCGGATCGCTAATTTCGGTGATAATTTGTTTTTTCGTTAACAAATGAACATCGACAAAAAAATCATTTGCTTGAGTACCCATATACGCGGGAAAAACGCGAGAATTTTGTAACGTACTTTGTGAGCCGGTGGCATACGCATACGCATATAAACCTTCACTTATTAATTCGCACACTAAAACTGCAATAATTATTATATAAAAGGGTAATTTAAAGCGGAATTTATGGCGTAATCGCCAAAATAAAATTGCCAACCCGATTTCAATTGCAATGAAAACCACACTTAAGGAATAGGCCAAAATCGTTTGCTGCACATTCATGCCAAAAAATTCGGCTGTATTAAATGTGAAAACAACCTTCAACAATAAAAAATTAACATGAAACGAAAACACGTTAAATACAAAAATATCAATAAATAAAATAATCGTGGAAATTGTAGTAATGATCACACTTAAAATAATGATTGACGCGAATCGTGGCCAAAGCCACATACATAAACCCACGGGGATAAAGGTTAGTAAACACAGCAATCCCAAATGACCAAATAAGGTAAATGTTAAAAAGAAAATGGCCAAATGATCCACATGCGTAGGTAAGTGATGTAAATACAAAGCGCCTAACAGATAGAAAATAATCAGATTGCTGCTAGCGAACCATTTAAAGCAGTTTAAGTAAGCAGTGCGTTTTCGTTTATTCATAACGTTTTTTGAAACCTTTGAGTTGGATCGATCGGTTTTCCTTTGGCGCGCATTTCAAAATATAATCCGGTATAATCCGCCCTGCCGCTATCACCCACGAGCGCGATCGCATCACCCGAAATTATCCTATCGCCGACATGTTTTAGCAAGGCTTTATTGTGGGCAGGCTTTATTGTGGGCAGGCTTTATTGTGGGCAGGCTTTATTGTGGGCAGGCTTTATTGTGGGCATGTAATGCTAAATATTGATCGACTTTGGTTAAGTAGCCGTCACTTAAGCCAAAGCTGAGATGACGAATACTAATCATAGAACAGATCTACGGCCATCATAATAGCATCTTCGCGAGCTGTGCTGCTCATTTTATAGTAATTACGCCGTATCCCAATCTCATTAAAACCAAGCTTTTGATAGAGCGCTAAAGCTGCTTGATTACTGACACGAACTTCTAAGAAAATTGATTGACACCGCCTTGCTCGAGCGGTGTCAATCACTTGTTCTAACAAATATTTTCCCCGGCCATTTTTTTGAAAATCAGGATGTACGGCGATATTATAAATTTCACATTGACCATCAATCAGATGATAAATGACAAAACCAATCGCCCGATCATTTTCCCACAAAATATAGGCAGGATTTTTTTCAGCTAAACAATCGGTAAATTGCTGTAGTGTCCACGGTGCAGCACTCGCTGCTCTTTCTAACTGTGCAAGACATGTTGCATCGCTCACATTAGCGAGTTTTAACATCAGATTTTCCATAGACTTATCACTAAACATTGACTATCATTATAGTATGTTAGACTGGATAATTATTCATTTTTTACTTATTTTTTTGTTTTTGGTGGTATTCACCCTATTTTCCTATTCGACTGGGGGTGAACGCCCATTACATAACATTTTAGCGTGGCTGCTCTTTGCCTTCTTAGTCCCTTATATCGCTATTCCGTTATTTTTAATCATTGGCCAACGTAAATTACGTTGGATCCCACAAAAAAATATCACCATGGATACGCACTCCTGCAAAAAAAATCTCAGTGGTAGCCACTCCATGGAATATTTACTTAACACGTATGGTGTACCACCTGCTACGCATAATAACAAAGTCACTTTTTTACATGACGGCATTATCGCTTACGATAAAATTATGCAGCTATTTCAGGATGCGCAAGAAAGCATTTTAATATCTACGTATCGAATAACGGATGATAGCGTAGGCAATAATATTGTAAAATTATTAACTCAAAAAGCGCAACAAGGAATTCGTGTCTATTTACTGATCGATTCTGTCGGTGGATTTATGCAATTTCCACGTCGTAAATTAAAACTTTTCAAACAAGCGGGCGGTAGCGTACGTTATATTATGCCCTTGTTTCATACGCCGTTTAAAGGACATGTCAATTTGCGCGATCATCGAAAAATCATGATCATTGATGGCCAACATGGAATTGTCGGTGGTATGAATTTAGCGAAAGATTATTTGGGACCTACACCGTACGCAAAACGTTGGTGCGATATTTCCATGCTCATCGAAGGAGGCGCGGTAAACGCTTTACTTTCTATATTTGAATCCGACTGGCAATTTGCTGCTGCCTATAAAGAAACAAAAACTTACACACGTCCTGCTGTGTCGACAGCAAAATGTGGTAATGCCGAATTACAAATAGTAGCGTCCGGCCCTGATTTAATGGGGGATAATTTATATGATGCGGTGCTCAGTGAAATTTATGAAGCAACACAATCCATACATATTGTTACGCCCTATTTTGTGGTTGATGAATGTTTACAGAAAGCGCTAATGCTTGCTATTCGTCGTGGCGTAGAGGTCAATATTATTATTCCAAAGCATTCAAATCATCCATTAACTGACGCTGTACGTGTCGTGGATATTCGAAAATTACACGATGAAGGTGCTAAAATTTGGTTTTACACGCCGACCATGTTGCATGCCAAAGTGATGCTATTTGACAACACCATTGCAATTTTAGGTTCGGCCAATTTTGATCTGCGTAGTTTGCTATTGAATTTTGAAATTTCGTGCTTTATCTACAGTGAGCCGGAAATACAAGAAATTTCAAACTGGATCCAATCCGTGCTCAGCAAATGTATCCATCATAAACCCAGCGAGTCCCACACTCGAATATTTTTAGAGTACATGGCACAAATTTTGAAGCCATTGTCGTAAACTACGTCTTCTTCGG
>SHZH01000028.1 GCA_009692385.1 Gammaproteobacteria bacterium
AGTGCCGTAAGTTTGTGCGGATTGATCCACCACACTCGTCACTAACAAACGTAGTGTGCAGCTCTGATTGTTGGCTAGCGTAAACGTCGCAGTACATTGATCAGCAAAGGTACTACTGCTAACATCTTGAGTTACCACATTATTCGCAGGTAAAGTTCTAGAATCGAGGTGGAGCCCGCTTAAAGTTGCACCACTGGTATTAGTAATTTGATATGTAGCAGCAATAGTCTGTCCGGATGTTATTAATTCTGGCGCTGTTTTCGTGCCAGCCGTGATCGGAGTTATGGTAAAAAATGGCGTTGCCGCATAACTGCTGCACACAGTTAAAATTAAAATACTAAAAAGAGCGCTACGTTTAATATAATGTTTCATAAAATTCCTCAAAATAAGTAACTTAAGCTCGCCAATACAGCATGATTATAATAATTTTTATTTTTCAAGGTTCCCGAATTATTTTGCTCAGCCAATGCTATAGCGCCTAAATTACTGTAACGATACCCTACTCCCAGTCGTATCTGCGGCTTCAAGATCATATCCAGACCAAAACCTACACTGTAGCTAAAATTAGTTTGATCATGCGCATTAAATAAAGGAGGTGGTCCCGCGGTGTCTGATTGCGGTGTCGCACTATAGTTCCCCACGTGATTAAACGCCGTGCCTAAACCTACACTCACATACGGTAAAATTTGTTTGCGCCATTTGAAAAGCAATTTACCTTCAGCTAATAATTGCTGAGTATTGATCGCATATTGATAATTATACAGGTTACTTGGAGCCTCGATTGATTGCTGAAAGCTGCCATTCACCTTAGTGCTGGGGTTGAAATAATACCCCACACCAAATTGCATATCAAAACGACCATTAGTCGCATGTTCTGCGCCCAAGAATAATGACAGCATGGCTTGCGTCATCGTTGTATGATTAGGTGTATAAACATTTTGTACGGGAGGTGTGTCACCACTCAAAATCGTTTGATTTGCTGCAATATGCGTACTGGCTACACCCACGCTGACACTCACTATCGGTTTCCATCGTAGTATTTTTAGATCATCAGCAAACGTAGTGGCCATGAAGCCAAAAAAAATAAATAGTACAAAAGCTATGCGGTACATCTTGTTTTCCTGTTGAATCAAGCAAAGTATTCTAACTATATTTTATATCTACGTCTACCCTTCCTTCCGACTCATTTCATTTTGGAAAAGGCTGATATTGGACAAACGATTGCAAAACATTTAGGATTGGCACCATTAAAGCACGGCACAATATTTTTATAAACGGAGTAACCCACATGCAACACAATGAACCCTTCATCAATCTCGTTAACGAATCTAAAAAGCAGATTAAAGAACTTTCCATAGCGCAAAGCGCAGAGCTGATCAAAGATCATCCCGACACAATCATTGTCGATGTTCGCGAAACTCATGAATATGAGCAAGGTCATTTACCTAATGCTATCCACCTCAGCAAAGGTGTTATTGAACTGAACATTGTAAATGCCGTACCTGATAATACCAAAACTATTTTACTTTATTGCGGCAGTGGTTATCGCTCGGCTCTAGCGGCACACAATGTGCAAAAAATGGGTTACAGAAATGTGATCTCAATGGACGGCGGTTTTCGTGGTTGGGTGCAAGCGGAAATGAAGGTTATTTTTTAAGTTTCCCATAACGCATTCACCGGTACAGCATATAAGTTTTCACCGAATGCCAACGTTTTCTCACCCGTATATAGCACAATACCAGCGATACATTTGGTATTCAGCTCGGCAAAGGTTTTAATGCCATTGAAATCATCTGCTTTGATGGTCGCGCTGCTTTTTACTTCAATTGCAACTGTTTTGCCATTGGGTGCTTCCAAAATGAAATCCACTTCTTGATTAGAATGGCTGCGAAAATAATATAACTGGGGTTGTGTTTTGCTCCAAGTGCTTTGTTTTTTTAACTCCATGAAGACGAAATTTTCCAATATCGGACCGAGCAAGGTGCGATTATTTTCCAACGCTTGCGCATCTACTTTTTGTAGGTGGCACAGCAACCCTGTATCGTTTAAAAAGATCTTCGGTGTTTTAATGAGACGCTTTTCTTTGTTCGTAAACCAAGCCGGCAACAATACAGTCAAAAAAACATTTTCTAATAAATTAACATAGCGCTTTAATGTCGTAGCACTAATGCCACAAACACGGGACACGTCTGCAAAATTAATCAAATTGCCTGCGCGTTCGGCTAAGAGCTGAAGCAACAAAGGTATGTCTCGCAAGCCATCAATATTAGCCAGATCACGGATATCGCGTTGAATAATAGCTGTTAAATATGATTCAAACCATTTGCTGCGCCGTTCTGTCGTGGGGCGCAATACGACCTCAGGATAACCGCCGATAAGTATCCGATTGAGCAAGTCATCAGGCGTAATGCCCTTTTTGCTACTTTTTTTGCCCAGGGGTATTTTTTCGGCAAATAGCTCATCAATCACTTGTTCTTTATGCCCGGCTATTTCACCTTGTGATAAAGGCCAAAGTGTTTGTATCTCCATACGACCCGCCAACGAATCGGCTATTTTGGGGAGATTTAATACATTCGTTGAGCCGGTTAATAAAAATTGTCCCGGCTTACGTTGCTTATCGACTATTTTTTTCAAAGATAAAAATAACTCGGGGGCACGCTGTACTTCGTCAATAATAGCGGGGGTTTCTAACAGTTTTAGAAATGCCTCCGGTTCATTTTGCGCAGCAGATAAAGTTGAAGCATCATCTAACGTTAAGTACTCTTTTGCATAATCTTCAGCAAGTAATTCCCCAACAAAAGTACTTTTCCCCGTTTGACGCGCCCCATTGATCACAACAATTCGTGTATCAGCTAAAGCCGCGATTGTTTGTTCTGTCATGTTTCGTTTAAATGCCATAGGAGGATTATAATAGATCAGCGGCTGATAATCAACCGTTCAATGGTTGATTATCAGCCACAAACCAAAGCCTAAGGAGTCAAGTCTTGACTTAACACATTTACGGCTTTTGCGATGGTGCGATCATGTAACCGATTTGCTTTAGTGGCTCATACCAAGACGACGGATAAAACCTTCGCTAAAAATAAATTTACTTTTTTATTTTTACGAGCAGGATCCAGGTGTTCGTTGCACTTAGGTGGTTCTGATATATTTTATTATGATCTACATACTCGAGCGACAGCATTAACTCGAACGCCAGCACTAATAAGGTGCAACATACTTTAATTTCAGTGTTTGATCAAGCAGGGCATTCTACTTATATTTTGTATCTAGCTAAAGGGTAAAGGACCCCGTACCTACATCCATTTTTTCCGACGAAAATACACCAACATTCCAACCCCAATGACGACAAATAAACCTAACGCCATATAATAACCATAATGCCAGTGTAATTCGGGCATATAATTAAAGTTCATGCCAAAAATTCCAGTCAAAAATGATAGCGGCATAAACACGGTGGCAATAATGGTTAGCACTTTCATCGATTCATTCAGTTTATTATTCACACTCGAACGATAAATTTCCAACATACTCGTCAGCATCTCACGATAGCCATCTAGCTGCTCAGAAATTCGTAAACAATGATCATACAAATCATTACAATAAACATGGGTGATCTCTTCTAGATGGTCGCTGCCTTGGCGGGATAAAATGCTGATGACATCACGTGTGGGTTGCACTACTTTGCGTAAATTCATTATATTACGCTTCAATTTATAAAATTCCATTAATGCCAATGATCCAGGATCTCTAATTAGCTTATCTTCAAAAGTTTCCATCATCTCACTTGCATGATCAGCTAAACTAAAATAGCTATCAAGCACGGCATCTAGTAAAGAATAAACGATAAAATCAACCGTTAATTTACGTGTTTTAAGTTCATAATTAATGAATTGCTTTTGAATGTTCGAAAATGAGTCATCATTCTCTTCCTGAAACGTGATAAGACGATTTTTCATCACAATCATACTAACTTGATTAAAGATGATGTTGTGCTTACTTTTATCATGCGTTCTAGTTTTAGGAACGCGGATCACCATGTATAAATAATCATCGAAAATATCAATCTTGGCTATTTGTTCCGTATGTAGAATATCTTCAATCACCAATGGATGAATGCTGTAACTGTTACAAAGTTCATTAATAATTTCTAAATTCTTTAAACCCACTACGCTGATCCAGCTTACGATGTCTGAATTGCTTCGTTGGTTACTTAATTGTTGCAGGTCAATAATATTTTTATGGATAATACTTTGATCAATTTCTTGGACTAAACTAATTTGGGTTTCTTGGGGTTGATGCTGACCCACATAGATTAATGGTGGTGCAGGAAATGGGTTGGACATACTCGTACTCTCCCTGAATAATTTGATCCCTTATTGGATTAACGTGTAGCACGCGCTAAAGTATTCGCTAAACTTTCAAGTTCAGCACAGATATTCTCTATAATGATAGCATGATCATTAATAATTGGCGCGATCTCTTTCTTCTCTGCGGCTTTATTATTTAATAGTTTTTGACGTGCGCCACTAATAGTGTAACCATTTTCATATAATAATTCACGAATTTCTCGGATCAATCCCACATCATGTTGTTGATAATAGCGCCGATTACCGCGCCGGGTAACGGGTTTTAATTGTGGAAATTCTTGTTCCCAATAACGTAAAACATGCGGTTGAACACCACAAAGCTTACTTGCCTCACCGATCGTAAAATAACGTTTATCAGGAATAGGAGGTAATTTACTTTGTTTAAGATCCAGCATTTCTTACTCCTCTAAGCAGAACTAGCGGCAGATGCAGTGGGTACCAGTTTCTCAATACGCATCCGAAACTTTTGCCCCCCACGAAATGTGACCACTTTACGTGAACTAATGATTTTATCTTCACCTGTTTTGGGATTACGGCCGGGGCGTGCCGCTTTAGTACGCATGCTAAAATTACCCAAACCAGATAGCTTTACATCTTTACCACTCACTAAGGTAGCGCGCATTTCATTAAAAAATAGATCCACCAATTCTTTAGATTCACGATTATTCAATCCTAGTTTATCGGTAATTTGTTCAGCCAGATCGGCTTTTGTCAGTGCAGTCATATTGTTAATTATCTCAGTTTTGCCTGTAATTGAACTTTCAAACTATTAATCACCTGCTCAATAACTTGATTTACTTCTTCTTCTACTAACGTGCGATCCGAAGTTTGTAACGTTAAGCGTAACGCTAAACTCTTGTTGCCAGCTTCAATCCCAGCACCCTGATACACATCAAAAATGTTTATATCCGTTACTAGTTGTCCCGCTGAATTTTGAACTATATCATAGACTTGCTTAAATGTAATCTCCTCCCTTACGACCATAGCCAGATCACGACGAATGGCTGGAAATTTGCTCACCGTAGTAAATTGCGGCACAACGATTTGAGCTATTTTATCCAAATCCAATTCAAACAATAATACATTATTAGTCATTTTCAATTGCTGACTGATAGCGGGATGTAGAGCACCTAGTATACCAATACTCAGATCATTACAGAATATTTGAGCGCTCTGTCCCGGGTGTAAAATTGGACTTTGCACAGGCATAAACTGTAGTTCACCGCACGGTTTTAGTAATAGTTCCAGATCGCCTTTTACATCGAAAAAATCGGCTGTCCGCGTCTGAGCGCCCCACTGTTCAGGTAATGCACTCCCAGCAATGATGCCACCTAGATGTAACGGCTGAGTTAACCCTTTATCCGTAGGTAAAAAAACACGTCCTACTTCAAATAAACGTACGCGCTCTTGTTGGTAATTTTGATTATTAATAAGAGCATTGAGTAAATTTGGCCATAAGCTGGTGCGCATCACACTTAAATCGGCGGATAGAGGATTAATTAATTTAAGGCTCTCTTGTTTGGGAAACAATAAATCTTGCCATTTAGGATCGATAAAACTATAGGTTAATGTTTCATAATAACCACAATTCGCTAAACGCTGTTTAATGGCATACGTACTGCGTAGCGCTTCAGGATCAACTTTTAGGGTTAATTGTTCAACTGGAGCGTGCGCTGGAATATTAGTAAAGCCATAAACACGGGCAAGTTCCTCAATCAGATCAACTTCAATATTGAGATCAAAGCGCCAAGTCGGTGTTTGCACATCCCAGCCATCATGGTTACTTGCCACACTCATACCCAGTGTTTCTAAAATACGTACAACCTCGGTATCTGCAATCGTAATACCTAAAATACGCGCGATGCGTGCGCGACGCAAACTGATCTTTTTAGCTTGTGGTAATTTATCTTGGCTAATTACTTCCGTAATCTCGCTCGCGTCGCCACCACAAATGTCTAAAATTAATTGGGTCGCCCGATTAAGTGCCGTTAAAGTAATGTGTGGATCCACGCCACGTTCAAAACGCTGTGCAGAATCGGTCGTAATATTATAATGACGCGCATGTCCCATAGTATAACTTGGTGAAAAAAATGCACTTTCTAAAAGAATATCCCTGGTAGAGGCCGTTACACCACTCACTTTACCGCCCATAATACCCGCAATAGCGAGTGGAGTTTTGCTATCTGCAATAACTAATGTATCAGTGCGTAATTTTACCGTAGTGTCATTGAGCAACTCTAACTGTTCACCGGCTTGGGCGAGACGCACTTGAATATCACCGCTAATTTTAGCTAGATCAAAAGCATGCATTGGTTGACCGATCTCCAACATGACATAGTTAGCGATATCAACGATTGGATGAATTGAGTGCATGCCACTGCGGCGCAATTTTTCTTGCAACCAAATGGGTGTTTTAGCATTGGGATCAATATTTTTAATAATGCGTGCTGTATATCGTGGGCATAAATCAGGGCTTTTAACAGTAACTAGATGTTTTTGCTCGGGGTCCTGTCGCTGCGGCACCTTTGTTGCTAACGCATCAAAGGGAACCGCCTCCGCGCCACCCCTCGTATTCAGCTTGACTTGATATCCCACCGCTATTTCACGCGCCAAACCTTTCATGCTCATACAATCGCCACGATTAGGCGTGATTGCAACTTCGATGATCTCGTCATTTAAACCAAAGTGATCATAGATACTTTTGCCAAGCGGCGCATCGGCGGGTAATTCTAAAATGCCTTCCGAGCTTTCAGTAAGACCAATTTCAGTGCTTGAACACAACATACCAAATGATTCGATACCGCGTAATGTGGCTTTACTAATTTTAAGACCATTCGGTAATACCGCATCGATTTTAGCTAAAGCTACTTTTAAACCGGCACGAGCATTTTTTGCACCGCATACGATTTGATAAGTTTCTGTGCCATCTGACACGGTGCAAACCTGTAATTTTTCAGCATCAGGATGGCGGGTTGTTTCTAAAATTTCTGCCACTACAACATGGTTAAAAGCAATCGCCGCAGGAATAACATTTTCAATTTCAAAACCTAAACTGGTGAATTTGTCCCCTAATTGTTCGGTGCTGACATTCGGATCAACCCATTCTAATAGCCAATTTTTACTGAATTTCATTTATGCCTCTTAAAAAATGTAGGCCTGCTTACGCGAAGCAAGCAGGCATCCTGCAGGTTGATTGTCGGCTTGCTTCGCGTAAGCCGACCTACAAATAAATTTTAAACTCCAAACTGCGACAAAAATCTTACATCACTTTCGAACGTGGTACGTAAATCATGAATACTATAACGCAGCATTGCCAAGCGATCCATACCACAACCAAAAGCCCAACCCGTATACTTTTCGCTATCAATACCCACTGCTGCTAATACGTTAGGATGTACCATGCCGCACCCCAAAACCTCTAACCATTTGCCACATAAAGGATGCGTTGGATCAGTCAATTTAATATCCACTTCCGCGCTCGGCTCGGTAAATGGAAAATAGGATGGGCGCAAACGCATCTGCACGTCTTGCTCAAAAAAACTCGACATAAATAGTTGCAGAATACTTTTCAAATTAGCAAAGGTCGCATGTTCATCAATTGATAAACCTTCAACTTGATTAAACATCGGGGTATGAGTTTGATCGGAATCACTACGATACACACGACCCGGTGAAATGATACGAATGGGCGGTTTATTTTCTTTCATATAACGAATTTGTACTGTTGAAGTATGCGTCCTTAACAAATTACCATTGGCAAAATAAAAGGTATCGTGCATCGCCCGTGCCGGATGATTTTTGGGAATGTTTAACGCTTCAAAATTATGAAATTGATCTTCAACTTCAGGACCGTCAGTCACTGTAAAACCAATACTTTTAAAAATCGCTTCGACGCGCTGCTGCACTAAGGTCACAGGATGTAACGCTCCAGCATGTTGGTGACGACCAGGTAAGGTGACATCGAGTTGTTCAGTTGCTAATTGTTCGGCTAATTCTGCCGCTTGTAATTCAAGTGTTTTAGCATCAGCAAAACCCATGATTTTATCTTTTGCCGCATTGACTAATTGACCTAAGGCTTTACGCTCGTCCGGTGTGGCATTACCCAAGGTTTTCATTAAATCAGTCAGCACACTTTTTTTGCCAAGGAATTTGGCACGAATTTGTTGGAGATCGGGTAAATTTTTTGCGGTAGCAATGTCTGCTTGCGCTTGCTGGATAATAGTTTCTAAATTTTGCATGTGAGATCCTAAAGAATTCGGTGCGTACCCTCTTCGTAGGGGCGACCCGCTGGTCGCCCTTCCAAACTCATGAGGGCGACCAGCGGGTCGCCCCTACACATACCATTGAATCTATGCAGCTAAAGCCAGCTTATCTTTTTCTACTAAAGCAGCTTTTGCCGTTTCAGCAATTGCTGTAAAAGTTGGCATATCATTCATTGCTAAATCAGCCAACATTTTACGATCAACTTCAATTTTCGCATGCAATAAACCATTCATGAAACGGCTATAGCTTAGACCGCATAAACGCGCACCGGCATTGATACGCACAATCCATAATGCACGGAACTCACGTTTCTTAACGCGACGATCACGGTAGGCATATTGACCTGCTTTAATGACTGCTTGTTTAGCAACACGAAAAACGCGACTACGTGCTCCGCGAAAACCTTTAGCTTGTTTTAAAATCTTTTTGTGGCGCGCTCTGGCGGTGGTTCCACGTTTTACTCTTGACATAATCGTTCTCCTAATTAATGGCCAGCTAGCATTTGTACAATGGAGCCAACATCACATTTTTTAACCATTCGCATTCCACGTAAATGATCTTTACGTTTAGGGCTTTTTTTGGTGAGGATATGATTACGATTTGCCGCGCGGTGTTTAAATCCACCTTTCGCAGTTTCTTTGAAGCGCTTAGCCGCGCTACGATTGCTTTTCAATTTTGGCATCTTTTTAGACTCCGCATTTATACGCTTCCCACTTGCAATTGGTTTGCGTATCCTCACTATGGTGAGATTTTGTTAATATTTTATAAATAAACTTATGTTTACTTATTTCTTTTTAGGGCCAATTACCATCACCATTTGTCGACCTTCCATTTTCGGAAATTGTTCAACAACCCCTATTTCTAGTAGATCTGTTTTAACTCGTTCCAACAATTGTTGACCAAGTTCTTGGTGGGTAATTTCACGACCACGAAACCGTAAGGTTATCTTGGCCTTGTCCCCTTCTTGTAGGAAACGTATCAGGTTGCGTAGTTTTACCTGATAATCCCCATCTTCCGTCCCGGGACGGAATTTAACTTCCTTGATTTGCATCTGCTTTTGATTTTTCTTAGCAGCGCGATCCTTTTTCCCTTTTTCGTAAATAAATTTACCGTAGTCCATTATTTTACAAACTGGCGGTTTTGCTGTCGGTGAAATTTCGACTAAGTCGAGACCTGCAGCTTCTGCTGTAGCCAAGGCTTCTGACAAACTTACCACACCCAGTTGGGCACCATCATCAGCGATTAACCGCAATTCACGTGACGTTATTTGGCGATTAATGCGCGTTTTAGGATCCGATTTAATAATGTATTTTCTCCAGCAAGTTTAAATATTATTCGTTACCATGATGCGCTACTTCACGCTGTAAGCGTTCTTGAAATTGATGTAATGACATATTTCCAAGGTCCACTCCGGCATGGGTACGCACCGATACGGTACGAGTTTCCATCTCGCGCTCACCCACTACCACGAGGTAGGGAATACGAGCCATCGAGTGCTCGCGTATTTTATAGCCAATCTTCTCATTTCTCAAGTCTAAATTGACTCTAAAGTCGTCTCCTTGCAAGATTTTTTGAATTTCGAGGCAATACGCGTCCTGTTTATCGGTAATATTCATAACCGTGACCTGGATCGGGGCTAACCAAATGGGTAAGCCATCAGCATAGTTTTCTAATAAAATACCGATAAAACGCTCGAATGATCCGAAAATGGCACGGTGTAACATGACGGGGCGTACTTTCTCACCCTTATCATCCACATAGCTGGTGTCTAAACGCTCAGGTAATACAAAGTCAACTTGCAGCGTACCGCACTGCCATACCCGACCAATACAATCTTTTAGGCTAAACTCAATCTTAGGCCCATAAAATGCACCTTCACCGGGATTGTATTCCCACTTCAGCCCCTTCATATCCATGGCATCAGCTAATGCCTTCTCTGCTTTATCCCAACTCGCATCAGAACCAAACCGTTTTTCCGGACGAGTCGATAGTTTCAAAATCACATCGGTAAAACCAAAATCAAGATAGACATCGTAAAGCATATCAATAAAGCGAGCCGCTTCATCTTGGATCTGCCCTTCGGTGCAGAAAATATGACCGTCATCTTGATTGAAGCCACGTACCCGCATTAGACCATGCAGTGCTCCCGAAGCCTCATTGCGATGACAGCAACCAAATTCAGCTAAACGCAATGGTAGATCACGATAACTTTTTAAACCTTGTTTGAAAATTTGGATGTGCATCGGACAACTCATCGGTTTAACCGCGTATTTACGATTTTCCGATTCGGTGGAAAACATGTCATTGCCAAATTTTTCCGCATGTCCTGAAGAAGCCCATAAAGAATAATCGGCCATGATCGGCGTATTCACTTCTTGATAGCCATACTCTTTTTGCTTTTGACGCATGTATTTAGCAATAGTTTGAAAAATGGCCCAACCATTGGGATGCCAAAAAACCATCCCGGGTGATTCGGGTTGAATATGAAATAGATCCATTTTTTTAGCGATTTTACGGTGATCACGTTTTTCCGCTTCTTCAATGCGTGTCAAATAAGCCTCTAAATCTTTTTTGTTTGCCCAGGCGGTACCATAAATTCGTTGCAGCATTTCATTATTAGAATCACCGCGCCAATAAGCGCCCGCTAATTTAGTTAATTTGAATGCTTTGAGATGCGCAGTACTCGGTACGTGGGGGCCCCGACATAAATCGGTAAATGCGCCTTGATTGTAAAGTGACAAGGTTTCACCCGCCGGGATCGACTCGATAATTTGCGCTTTATATTCTTCACCTAATTCGCGAAAATATTTTATCGCTTCTTCGCGTGACAAAGTACTGCGTACGACTTTAATATCGTTGGCTGCGAGCTCGTGCATCTTCTCTTCAAGACAGATCAGATCCTCCGGTGTAAAGGGTCGCTCGTAGGAAAAATCATAATAAAAACCATCTTCAATCACCGGACCAATGGTCACTTGAGCCGTGGGAAATAATTCTTTAACGGCGTGCGCTAATAAATGCGCGGTCGAGTGACGAATAACGTCTAAACCTTCAGGCGTTTTATCCGTAATAATCGCCAATTCAGCATCGTCTTTAATTTGATAGGAAGTATCAACTAATCTACCATCCACTTTGCCAGCCAGTGCAGCTTTTGCCAAACCCGCACCGATATTAGCAGCGACCTCAGCAACAGTAACAGCATTATCAAATTGACGTTTCGATTGATCGGGAAGGGTAATTTGCGGCATATATTATCTCCTCAGTGGCAACCCCTACCAATGGGCTGCATGTTTAAAGCAAGATAACAAATTTAAGTTTAATTTACAAGACAGAGGTTCTTTACTCACAACCTTAAGAATTGAGACCAAAATATCCTGTGTTTTCAACAAGAATAGCAATATACTTAAATTTATTCCCATTCAATTGTCGCCGGTGGCTTACCCGAAATATCATACACTACCCGCGAAACGTAACGTACTTCATTGATGATCCGATTACTCACTGATCCTAAAAAATCATACGGCAAATGCGCCCAATGTGCCGTCATGAAATCAATGGTCTCCACTGCACGTAAAGCAATCACATATTCGTAGCGACGATTATCGCCGCCAACGCCCACAGATTTTATCGGTAAAAATACGGCGAAGGCTTGGCTGACTTTATCGTATAAATTGGCACGATACAGTTCTTCGATAAAAATCGCATCGGCATGACGTAAAATATCGGCGTATTCTTTTTTTACTTCTTCCAAGATCCGCACGGCTAAACCAGGCCCGGGAAATGGATGGCGGTAGACCATACTTGCGGGCAATCCTAACTCAACACCCATTTTACGCACTTCATCTTTAAATAATTCACGTAAGGGTTCGAGTAATTTTAGATTCATTTTCTCAGGAAGACCGCCGACATTGTGATGCGATTTGATCACCTTGGCTTTGCCGGTTTTAGTCCCTGCTGATTCGATCACATCCGGATAAATCGTGCCTTGCGCTAACCATTTCGCATCTTTTATTTTTTTAGCTTCTTCATCAAATACGGCAACAAATTCTTTGCCGATAATTTTGCGCTTTTCTTCCGGATCATGCACGCCCACTAATTTTTCAAGAAAACGTTGTTCGGCATTAATGCGGATCACGTGGATTTTCATATGGTCGGCGAACATTTTCATGACTTGATCGCCTTCATTCAAGCGTAACAAACCGGTGTCGACAAAAATGCAGGTTAATTGCGCACCGATCGCTTGATGCAATAAGGCGGCAACCACGGAAGAATCCACTCCACCCGACAAACCTAAAATAACATGATCGTTGCCAACTTGAGCACGAATAGAAGTCATTGCATCTTGAATAATATTCGCTGAGTTCCAATTATGACGACACCCACAAATTTTATGTACGAAATTACTCAACACTTCTTTACCACATTGGGTATGGGTCACTTCGGGGTGAAATTGTACACCATAAAAATTACGTACCTCGTCAGCCATAGCGACAATAGGAGCATTTTCGGTGCTACCTAGCACTACAAAATCAGGCGGCAATGTAGACACTTGATCACCGTGACTCATCCACACGTCTAATTTTTTATCTAATTCGGAAAATAAAGGCGAATTATTTTGTGTGTGCACTTCAGCATAGCCAAATTCTTTTTTATCCGAGGTGATCACCGCACCGCCGAGCTGCGCTGCCATCGTTTGCATGCCATAACAAATGCCTAATACCGGAACACCTAGCTCAAATACGATATCCGCCGCACGAGGCGTACTCGCCTCGGTTACTGATTCATGACTACCCGATAAAATGATCCCGCTAGGCCGGAAATTTTTAATATCTTCACTCGAAATATCATACGGATACAATTCGCAGTACACGCCCAGTTCGCGTATCCGACGCGCAATGAGCTGCGTATATTGCGAACCAAAATCTAAAATTAAAATTCGATCTTCATGGATATTCGTCATCTTGTTCGTCATTCAGCATCTGCTCGATAATTGGGCGCTTCTTTGGTGATCACCACATCGTGAACATGACTTTCACGAATACCGGCGCTGGTGATTTCAACAAACTCTGCTTTAGTGCGTAATGCCTCAATGGTCGAACAACCGGTATAACCCATCCCAGAACGTAAGCCACCCGTTAATTGGTGGATGATCGCTGCTAAAGGACCTTTGTAAGGCACACGCCCTTCAATGCCTTCGGGCACAAATTTTTCAATCCCAACACTGCTATCTTGAAAATAACGTTCACTTGAACCTTTGCTCATCGCGCCTAGCGAACCCATGCCACGGTACGATTTATAGGAACGGCCTTTATAGAGTTCAACCTCACCCGGTGATTCTTCAGTACCAGCAAACATTGAACCTAACATTACAGAGTAGGCCCCCGCAGCGATAGCTTTGACAATATCACCCGAATAACGAATTCCCCCATCAGCAATCAAGGGAATACCTTGTTTTTTCAACGCGATGGCGACATTCATGATCGCCGTAATTTGCGGTACACCGACTCCGGAAACCATCCGTGTAGTACAAATTGAACCTGGACCAATGCCCACTTTCACACCATCAGCGCCTGCTTGCACTAATGCTAATGCTGCTTCGCTTGTAACGATATTTCCTGCAATTACTTGCACGTGAGGAAAATGTTTTTTGATCCATTTAAGTTGATCGATCACACCTTTGGAATGGCCGTGAGCCGTATCGATGATGATAACGTCTACGGCGGCTTTGATCAGCGCATCCGCGCGCTCTTTACTTGCATCATCGGTACCAATCGCCGCACCAACACGCAAGCGTTGTTGACTATCTTTACACGCGTTCGGTTTTTCTTCAGCTTTACGAATATCGGTGGCAGTGATCATACCGCGCAGTTGGAAATCTTTATTCACGATCAACACTTTTTCAATTCGATATTGATGTAATAAACTAATTACTTGATCGCGATCTGCGCCTTCTAACACCGTCACTAAACGATCTTTTTGCGTCATCACATTAGCGATAGGCTGATCCAAATTAGTTTCAAAGCGCACATCACGACTAGTGACGATGCCGACTAAGTTACCGTTATCGACTACGGGCATGCCCGAGATATTATTGGCTTTGGTCATTTTGAGTAATTCACGTACCGTTTTATCAGACGATACGGTGAGCGGATCTTTCACAATACCACTTTCAAATTTCTTTACCTGGCGAACTTGACGGGCTTGCTCTTCGATATTCATATTCTTATGAATAATGCCAATGCCACCCTCTTGCGCTAACGTAATGGCTAAGCGAGCTTCGGTCACGGTGTCCATTGCTGCTGATAAAATCGGAATATTTAATTTGATCTCACGCGTTAGCCACGAGCTTAAATCAACATCTCGCGGTAACACCGATGATTCGGCGGGTAATAATAGAATATCGTCGAAAGTATAGGCTTTTTGTCGTAATTGCATGGGTAGTTCCTTTTATAATATTTACCCAAAGCATGCTGAAGAGTGGCAGAAAATGCATACCCAGGGTATGCCGAAGAATTATACTGAATTTATAGTCACTTGCCTACTCAATATAATTTCGCGCACACGGGGGGATGAACCCTGCGTGACGACTTAAGGGGAGAGCTGCGCCTCTCCCCTTAAGAAACCCCATTGCTTTGTGCCCGTGGCAAGCCACGGGGAATAAATTTAATTAAAAAGCATAAATTTCATGGAGAGATGGGTCTTTATCTCTTATAATACATCTCACATTCCAGATACTCAGCTCCGCCACGCAAATACCCACATCGATCCAAATAACGTGGCAAATTATGCTTTTAGCCGTTCTGCCTCTTCTCGTACGGATTGCCTGTTTATGCTGCTCATCTACTAATTCATTCTGTCGTTAAACTAGCGTTAGTGTAACACGGCTTTTTTTCACCTCCGCATACGATCAACACGGCGTTGAATTAAGACAACCCAACGTTTAAGTCATAATTTCCGAATTTCGATCTGAAACGATCTCCGTGTCCATTTTACCGATAGGTTTTTCCTCGACTTAGGAAAATCAAAATTATCCCCCCAAAAACCTGTCAAGCTTTTTTTGAAATATTTTTTATTTTTTTATACGTGATGGGGTGTGCAGTTACATTTAAACTATCCAAGATACGCGGCGCATATACTGCCCGAATAATTTCAACAATCAGCTTGGCAGTTTTTTGTTTTTCATCACGCAACGGATTATATTCAGCAATTTCTAAGCCTAATAGTGGCATAGTCAGCGGTAATTTCGCTAAGGCCGTCAATAATTCAGCCGCCGAAATACCATTGGCTTCACGATAACCCACTCCCGGTGCATCCACGGGATCAATGCCATCGAGATCGATAGAAATACCAACACCGATCGTAGCACGCGATACGTGTGCTAAAGCAAGATCCAAAGTTGCACCAATACCTTGTTTTAGGACTTCTTCCATATAAATAATTTTTACACCTAAATTTTCCAAAAATTGATGCTCGCCAGGCTGATAACTGCGAATACCGATGAGGCAAACATTTTCTGGTTTAAGTTTTGGTTTAGTGTCGAGTAACGCCAGTAAAGATTCAAATCCCGAACCTAATAAATGTGCTAATGGCATGCCGTGAATATTTTGCGAGTTACTGGTTTCAGGCGTATGACTATCCATATGTGCATCGATCCAAATGAGACCGATATCACCCTGGCTGCGACAAGCATTCGCCACACCACTCCAAGTACCGATAGCACAAGAATGATCGCCACCGATCACACAAAAGTTTTCGCGCTGCTTCACCAGCGATACGATTTGCTGCGCTAAGGTATGATTTAATGTGGTGATTTCAGCTAAGGCATCCAACTTGCGCTGTGACGAAAAGCTGGTGAATATTTCTGACCACGAAGTCGCAAAAGGTAAGGTTTGAAATAACTCGTTATGATACTGCAAATACCAGGGTGCTAAACCCGTATCCACATTATTAGATGCAATGCCGCTGGCGTAGCCTACTAACTTTACCGCTGTTTTCATGAAATATTTTTTAATAACCCAAATAAATTCTTACAATCACTGAGTGACTCGGGGATCAAGTCCACTTTTTTACCTAGTTGATACTGCTTGGCTAGCTCATAAACTAAACGTAATACGCTAAAATCTTCTAAAGCAAAACCAACGCTATCAAATAGCGTTAACTCAGTGTCATTTTGCCGGCCAGGTTTTTCTTTGGTGACCAGCTGCCACAACTCCGCATACACATATTTTTTAGCTTCATCACCCAAGTTTTGAACCTCACCTTCATGAGCGGTTTGCGAAAAATATTCAACCACGACTTTGCTGTGCTTGAGAATTTTGGGATCCAGTTCGGTTTTACCGACTGAATCACCGCCAATACCACAAATATGTTGGCCCGGTTGTAGCCAAGCATATTCCAACACATGATTTTTGCCCGGAGCTGCGGTAGCGGTAACAATAATATCAACATCTTTGATCATTTCTTGAGCGGACGTGCCTTTAATTAATTTAAACGATTCATTACTTAAATTTTGAACGAAACGTTCCATCGCATGGTTATCGAGATCAAAATAATGTACTTCACTTAAATCAAATAAGGCATGATGAGCTAGCACTTGAAATTCACTTTGAGCCCCACACCCAATAATCGCTAATTTTTTACTATTGGTTTTCGCTAAATAACGTGATGCCAGCGCCGAGGTTGCTGCAGTACGAATGGCCGTTAATAAGGTCATTTCACTTAATAATAACGGATAACCGGTATTAACATCGGCTAACATACCTAAGGCAACCACGGTCAATTTATTACGCATCGCATTATTGGGATGGCCATTAACATATTTAAAGCTATACAAACTTTTATTGCAAACAGGCATCAGCTCTAACACACCATTTTCGACATAAATCGCATGACGACTCGACTTTTCAAACTCTGACCAATGCCCAAAGTCTTCTTGTAAATTCTCGACTAAGCGAATAAAAAAATTCTTAATCCCTAGCTTAATGATTAATTGTTTTACCGTTGCAATTTCTAATAAGATCATGACCACGCCTTTTCTATTTTTTCTTTTATTCGCTCACTCATCGCTGTCCAGGTAGGATGCCTAACCCGACGACGTTGATAAATGTACAGCGGAATTAAGGGCACCATGCACGCGGCAATACCGAGCCAAAAATACAGTTGGTATTTGGCGGGTGAGCCAATGTTAATATTAGTTGGCGGAAACGCACCGATATAAATCGTCACTAAACAGCCGATCACGCCCATCATATAAACGGACAAAATGGCAGCACGTGGTTTTAGTAATCCATATAAACGATCGCGATGTGGATATTTAAACTCAATCACAATTGCACCGAGAAACATCAACAAATATACGACCATGTAGATCTCGACACTTAAATTGGTTAAAAACCAATACGCACCATTGACACTGGGAATAAGCACAAACACCATACTCATGAGACTGACCACCACGGCTTGTAATAGCAACACATTTTTTTCAGCACCAAACTTATTTTGTTTATGGAAACTTTCTGGAAAGAAGCCATCACCCGAGGCTTGAAATAAACCACGCGCGGGCGCGGCTAACCAGTTGATCATTTCGCCGAGATTACCTAAGATCATTAAAACTACTAATAACGGTAATAAAAAGCTGAGATGATAAGCGTCTAAAAATGCGCCAAAGGCCTGTACCACACCAGCGACAAATACAATACTATTGCTCGGGATGATAATGGCAATCGCCAGCGAACCCATCACCATGGTAAATAAAATAATCACCACGGCTGTTAACATCGCTCGAGGATAATTTTTCTTGGCGTTTTTCACATTACGCATATAGACCGCCACTAATTCAAACCCTTCAAAACTAGTCATAATTACCACTAAAGCAAACCAATCATTCATGGAGTGAAAACTAGGTATAATAGTGTGGCGATCAAAATGAATTTGCAATGGTTTACCATGTAACATCCATAAGATAGATAATACAATCACAAAACCCATCGGTAAAATTAAGCCGATCACCGCACAAACGATCGAAAATTTACTGGAGATTTTGTATCCATACAAAGATAAGCCCGTTAATATCCAAAAGCACACTAAGGTGCCGCAAACGACATAGAATGGACTAGTGGCTAATTTCGGCGCAATTAAATAGGCAAATGAGCCGGCGATGAAGGATAAAATAGTGGGGAACCATACTAGTGTATTGACCCATTGTCCCCATACCGCAAAAAAACCGACTTTCTTGCCAAGGCCTAAACTTACCCATTGGTAGATACCACCCTTTTCTGGCCAGGAATGAGTTAGTTCGGAAGCGGCAATGGAACCCGGGATCAGCATGAATAAGGCTGAAACTAAATAAAGAAAAATTAATGAGGGGCCAAATAAAGCGGTAGATGGCAGGTTACGAATACTATCGATGGAGACTGTAATTAAAAGAACTAATGCGATAAAGCCAATCTTAAGTGGTTTACTTGAATTCATTCTTCTAACCTCGTTTAGATAGTGGGGCCATTAGAA